>NZ_JBMNDO010000009.1:0-99280 GCF_052542855.1 Streptomyces sp. SAS_281 | reverse complement strand
GGAATCGAGAACATCGAAGAGGTCGAGGGCTGCATCACGCGCCTCCGCACCGAGGTCATCGACCCGAGCAAGGTCGACGAAGCCGCGCTCAAGGCCGCCACCCGCAAGTCCGAGCCCGCCGTGCCCGTCACGCCCGCCGCGTCCGCCGCCGAGCTCCCGCTCGCCGAGGAGCCGATCGCCGCCACCCTCTCCTCGCCGCCGGCCGGACCGCCCGCGAAGAAGAGGGCCCCGAAGAAGACCCCCGCGACGGGGGCCGCCGCCCCGGCGAAGCGCGCGAAGAAGGCCGCCGCGCCGCCCAAGCCCCGCAGCGCCGGCAGCCAGGAGCTGCGCCCGGCCGCCCCGCTGCACGACGCCGACCGGGGCCGGCTGCTGGCCGGCGAGCACCACGCCCCGCACGACCTGCTGGGCGCCCACCAGGTGGGCGACGGGGTGGAGATCCGGGTGCTGCGCCCGTTCGCCCGGTCGGTCACCGTCCTCGCGAAGGGCCTGCGGGCGCCGCTGCACAGCGACGGGGACGGGCTGTTCTCCGGGGTGCTGCCGCTGCCTTCGGTGCCGGAGTACCGGCTGCTGGTGGCGTACGACGACAACGAGATCGAGGTCCACGACCCGTACCGCTTCCTGCCCGCGCTCGGGGAGCTGGATCTGCATCTGATCCGGGAGGGCCGGCACGAGGAGCTGTGGACCGCGCTCGGGGCGCGGCCGATGGAGCACCAGGGGGTCGCCGGGACGCGGTTCACGGTGTGGGCGCCGAACGCCCGGGGCGTGCGGGTGTGCGGTGACTTCAACTACTGGGACGGCACGGGCTTCCCGATGCGGTCGCTGGGCTCGTCCGGGGTGTGGGAGCTGTTCCTGCCGGGGACCGGGGAGGGCGCGCTGTACAAGTTCGACATCTGCCGCCCCGACGGTTCGCACACGACGCGCTCGGACCCGATGGCCCGGCACACCGAGGTGCCGCCCGCCACCGCCTCGGTGGTGACGGCCGCGCACCACGTGTGGCAGGACCAGGAGTGGATGGCGAACCGCGGGAACGTGCCGGTGCACGAGGCGCCGTTCTCGGTGTACGAGGTGCACCTGCCGTCCTGGCGGCCCGGTCTCTCCTACCGGCAGCTGGCCGAGCAGCTGCCCGCGTACGTCAAGGACCTGGGCTTCACGCACGTCGAGCTGATGCCGGTGTCGGAGCACCCCTTCGGCGGCTCCTGGGGTTACCAGGTCACCGGGTTCTACGCCCCGACCTCCCGGATGGGCTCGCCGGACGACTTCCGCTTCCTGGTGGACGCGCTGCACCGGGCCGGGATCGGCGTGATCATGGACTGGGTGCCGGCGCACTTCCCGCGCGACGACTGGGCCCTCGCCGAGTTCGACGGCCGGCCGCTGTACGAGCACTCCGACCCGAGGCGGGCCGCGCATCCGGACTGGGGGACGCTGGAGTTCGACTACGGGCGTACCGAGGTCCGCAACTTCCTGGTCGCCAACGCCACGTACTGGTGCGAGCAGTTCCACATCGACGGGCTGCGGGTGGACGCGGTCGCCTCGATGCTCTACCTGGACTACTCGCGCGAGGACGGCCAGTGGTCGCCGAACGAGTTCGGCGGGCGGGAGAACCTGGACGCGGTCTCCTTCCTCCAGGAGATGAACGCCACGGTCTACCGGCGCAATCCGGGCGTGGTCACCATCGCCGAGGAGTCCACCGCCTGGGACGGCGTGACCCGGGCCACCGACCACGGCGGGCTCGGCTTCGGGCTGAAGTGGAACATGGGCTGGATGCACGACTCGCTGGTGTACGTCTCCAAGGAACCGGTGCACCGCAAGTACCACCACAACGAGATGACGTTCTCGATGGTGTACGCGTACAGCGAGAACTACGTGCTGCCGATCTCGCACGACGAGGTGGTGCACGGCAAGCAGGCGCTGGTCTCCAAGATGCCGGGCGACTGGTGGCAGCAGCGCGCCAACCACCGCGCGTACCTGGGCTTCATGTGGGCCCACCCGGGCAAGCAACTGCTGTTCATGGGCCAGGAGTTCGCGCAGGGCGCGGAGTGGTCGGAGGGCCACGGCCCGGACTGGTGGCTGCTGGACCCGTCGTACGAGGCGGCCGGTGACCACCGCGGGGTGCGGGAGCTGGTCGGCGACCTCAACCGGGTGTACGGGGCGACGCCCGCGCTCTGGCAGCGCGACACCCGCCCGGAGGGCTTCGCCTGGGTGGACGGGGGCGCGGCGGAGGACAACGTGTTCGCGTTCCTGCGCCACGACGCGAAGGGCGCGCCGCTGCTGGCGGTCTCCAACTTCTCGCCGGTGGTCCGGCACGACTACCGGCTCGGGGTGCCGGAGGGTCCCCGGCTGTGGGCGGAGGTCCTGAACACGGACGCGTCCCGGTACGGGGGCGGCGGTGTGGTGAACGAGGAGCCGCTGAAGCCGGAGGACGTGCCGTCGCACGGCAGGCCGTCGAGCGTGTCGCTGACGCTGCCGCCGCTGGCGACGGTGTGGTTCAAGCCGGCGTGACGCGGTGGGACGCCGAGGGGGCGGGGCCGGTGGCCCCCCCCCCTCGGGCGGCTCAGAGCACGTCCTCCAGCTCCTGGAGGAGCCGGCGCTTCGGGCGGGCGCCGACCATGGACTTCACCGGTTCGCCGTTCCGGAACACCATCAGGGTGGGCATCGAGAGGACGCCGTACCGGGTGCTGATCCCCGGATTGCGGTCGACGTCGATCTGGACGACGCGGAGCCGTTCGTGCTCCTCCTCGGCGACGGCGCCCAGGACCGGGGCGAGCTGGCGGCAGGGGCCGCACCAGTCGGCGGTGAACTCCACCAGGACGGGCCGGGTCTCCCCCCGCACCTCGGCGTCGAAGGTCTCGTCGGTGAGCTCGTCGACGCCCGTTACATGGATCATCTGTCATCCTCCCAGTTCGCAGCGTGGTTCGGGGCCGCCGGGCAGCCCGGCGGACGCCTCCAGCTCGGCGCGGGCCAGCTGGGCGCCCACCTCCGTGCGGACGGCCCGCAGCTGCTCGATGAGCCGGTCGAGCTCGCCGAGCTTGCGCCGGTAGACGGCGAGCGAGGCGGGGCAGGCGTCCCCGGCGGGGTGCCCGGCGCGCAGGCACTCCACGAAGGGCCGGGTCTCCTCCAGATCGAACCCGAAGTCCTGGAGGGTCCGGATCTGCTGGATCAGCCTGAGGTCGCCCTCGTCGTACGTGCGGTAGCCGTTCACCGCGCGTCGCGCGGGCAGCAGCCCGCGCGACTCGTAGTAGCGCAGCGTCCGCGTCGTCGTCCCGGCCCGTTCGGCCAGCTCCCCGATTCGCATACCGCGACCGTAATCCTTGACGCCGACGTCAAGGCAAGGAGGAATGCGGGGCCGCGGTCAGACCTTGGCGGGCGCGGGCGCCTGCTCCTGGCCGCCCTCGCGGGCCTCGGGGACGTACGCCTCGTCGGGGCCCTCGTCGGCGAGCATCTTCTCGTCGAAGGGCAGCGCGCCGGAGAGCACCTGGCCGACCCGTTCGCGGTCGATCTCCTTGGTCCAGGTGCCGACGAGGACCGTGGCGACCGCGTTGCCCGCGAAGTTGGTCAGGGCGCGGGCCTCGCTCATGAAGCGGTCGATGCCGACGATCAGGCCGACGCCGTCGACCAGCTCGGGGCGGTGCGACTGGAGGCCGCCGGCGAGGGTGGCGAGGCCGGCCCCGGTGACGCCCGCCGCGCCCTTGGAGGCGATGACCATGAAGACCAGCAGCGAGATCTGCTCACCGATGCTCAGCGGGTCGCCCGTCGCGTTGGCGATGAACAGCGAGGCCATCGTGAGGTAGATCGCGGTGCCGTCCAGGTTGAAGGAGTAGCCGGTCGGCACGGTGATGCCGACGACGGGCTTGCTGACGCCCATGTGCTCCATCTTCGCGATCAGCCGGGGCAGCGCCGACTCCGAGGAGGAGGTGGACAGGATCAGCAGGAACTCCCGGCCGAGGTACTTCAGCAGCTTGAAGATGTTGAGCCCCGCGACCAGGCGCAGGATCGCGCCGAGCACCACGAAGACGAAGAGCGCGCAGGTGATGTAGAAGCCGATCATGATGACCGCGAGGGACTTCAGCGCGTCCACGCCGGTCTCGCCGACCACCGCGGCCATCGCGCCGAACGCGCCGATGGGCGCCGCCCACATGATCATGGCGAGGATGCGGAAGACGAGGCGCTGGATGTGCCCGATGCCGCGCAGCACCGGCTCGCCGGCCGGGCCCAGGGCCTGGAGCGCGAAGCCCGCGAGCAGGGCGATCAGCAGGGTCTGGAGCACCTCCCCCTCGGTGAAGGCGGAGACCAGGGTGGTCGGGATGATGCCGAGCAGGAAGTCCGTGGTGGACTCGCCGGCCCCCTCCGCCTGCTTCTCCCCGGCGGCGCGGACCGCCTCGGTGATGTGGAGGCCGGAGCCGGGCTCCAGGATGTTGCCGACGACCAGGCCGATGGCCAGCGCGACCGTCGACATGACCAGGAAGTAGCCGAGGGCGAGGCCGCCGACGGCCCCGACCTTGGCGGCCTTGCGGACCGAGCCGACGCCCAGGACGATCGTGCAGAAGATGATCGGCGAGATCATCATCTTGATCAGGTTCACGAACCCGGTACCGATGGGCTTCAGTTCCACGGCGGCGTCCGGGGCGACGAAGCCCACGAGGATGCCGAGGCCGACGGCCACGATCACGGCGACGTACAGATATTTCGTACGGTCCGGCTTGGTGCGTTCCGGCTCGGCGGCGCTCACTGCCACGGGGTCTCCTCGGGTCGTCCTCGTCCCACCCCCGTGCCGGGGGCCCCGGCGACTATCCCGCCCGCTGTGACCCCGGTCACCCTTACGGTCATTTCGTTCATACGTTTTCGGCCAGGCACACTGGTCGGCATGCGTTTCCCCCGTACCCGACCGCGCAGCCTGGCCGGCCAGCTGTTCGCGTGGCAGGTGGTGCTGGTGGCGGCCGTCGTGGCGGGGTGCGCGTTCTTCGCGTACGCCTCCGGGCGCGGCCAGGCCGAGGAGACGGCGGCCCGGCAGGCGCGGGCGGTGGCCCTCTCGGTGGCCGGATCGCCGTCCGTCCGGGAGGCGATCCGCACCGACGACCCGTCCGCCGCGCTCCAGCCGTACGCGGAGCGGGTCCGCAAGGACACCGGGATCGCCTTCATCACGATCATGAGCCCGGCCCGGGTCCGCTGGACGCATCCGGACACCGACCGCATCGGCGAGACCTTCCTCGGGCACACCGCCCGGGCGCTGCGCGGGGAGACCTTCTCGGAGACGTACACCGGCACGCTCGGGCCCTCGATCCGGGTCGTCACCCCGGTCCGCGACGGCGGCCGGATCACCGGCCTGGTCAGCGCGGGCATCACCGTGGACCGGGTCTCCTCGCAGGTGCGGGCCCAGCTGGGCGCCCTGGCGCTGGCGGCCGGCGCGGCGCTGGTGCTCGGCGGGCTCGGCACGTACGTGATCAACGCCCGGCTGCGGCGGCACACGCACGGGATGAACGCGGCGGAGCTGAGCCGGATGCACGACTATCACGAGGCGACCCTGCACGCGGTGCGCGAGGGGCTGCTGATGCTGGACGGGCAGCGCCGGATCGCCCTGGTCAACGACGCGGGCCGGGAACTGCTCGGCCTGGCCCCGGGCATCGTCGGCCGCCGGGTCGCCGATCTCGATCTGCCGGCCCCGCTGACCGGGGCACTGCTCGCCTCCGAGGAGCGGGTGGACGAGGTGCATCTGACGGCGGACCGGGTCATCGTCGTGAACACCCGTCCGGTGGTCGGCGGCGAACGGCGCGGGACCGTGGTGACCCTGCGCGACCACACCGAGCTCCAGGCGCTGTCCGGGGAGCTGGACTCGGAGCGCGGCTTCACCCGGGCGCTGCGCTCCCAGGCGCACGAGGCGGCGAACCGGCTGCACACCGTGGTCTCGCTGATCGAGCTGGGCCGGGCGGACGAGGCGGTGGGCTTCGCCACGGCCGAGCTGGAGCTGGCCCAGGCGCTCACCGACCGGGTGGTGGGCGCGGTCGCCGAACCGGTGCTCGCGGCCCTGCTGCTCGGCAAGGCGGCCCAGGCGAACGAGCGGGGCGTGGAGCTGGTGCTCGCGGAGGACAGCCTCATCGACGACGGCGCCCTGCCCGCGTCGCTCCCCGCCCGTGACCTGGTGACCGTCCTCGGCAACCTGATCGACAACGCGGTGGACGCGGTGACCCGGGAGGCGGCCGTGTCCGGGCGGCGCGGCCGGGTCACGGTCACCGCGCTCGCCGAAGGGGGCGAACTGCTGCTGCGCGTCGCGGACAACGGGGCCGGGGTCGACCCGGCGGACGCGGCCGAGGTGTTCCGGGCCGGCTGGTCGACGCACGGCGCGGGGCGCGGCCTCGGCCTGGCCCTGGTCCGCCAGGCGGCGCACCGGGGCGGCGGGACGGTGGCGCTGGAGCGGGGCGCCGACGGGGGCGCGGAGTTCACCGTACGGCTGCCGCTGGCACGCGCGGCGAAGGAGAGCGTCTCGTGATCCGGGTCCTGGTCGTGGAGGACGACCCCGTGGCGGCCGACGCCCATCAGCTGTACGTGGGCAGGGTGCCGGGCTTCGCCGTGGCCGCCGTGGCGCACTCGCGCGCCGAGGCCGTGCGGGCGCTGGAGCGCACCCCGGTCGACCTGCTGCTCCTCGACCTCTACCTGCCCGACGGGCACGGGCTGCAGCTGCTGCGCTCGCTGCGGGCGGCCGGACACTCGGCGGACGTGATCGCGGTGACCTCCGCCCGCGACCTGGGCGTGGTCCGGGAGGGTGTCTCGCTCGGTGTCGTGCAGTACGTCCTGAAGCCGTTCACCTTCGCCACGCTGCGGGACCGGCTCGTGCGGTACGCGGAGTTCCGGGCGGCGGCCGGTGAGGCGAGCGGCCAGGACGAGGTGGACCGGGCGCTCGCCGCGCTGCGCGCCCCGGAGCCGGCCCGGCTGCCCAAGGGGCTGAGCGCGCCGACACTCGAAGCGGTCACCGGGGCGCTGCGGGCGGCCCCGGACGGGCTCAGCGCCTCGGCGGCGGCCCTGGGGCTGGGGATCTCGCGCATCACCGCACGCCGCTATCTGGAGCACCTGGTGACGGTGGGGCGGGCGGTGCGCAGTCCGCAGTACGGGCAGGTGGGGCGGCCCGAGCTGCACTACCGGTGGCGCCCGGAGGGACGCTGATCCAGGGCGACTGGTCCCGCTGTGCGGCTTTTGCGCCTAGGACCTTCCTATGAGGCGTGTTCTCGGGTGAACACACCGTAGTCAGCGGGGCCCCCGGCTCCTTACGGTGTCCTCGTGCACCCCTCTCCGCCTTTCAACGCCCCCGCCGCCCGAAGACTCCGCGAGGCCCTGGGTATGGCTCCCGGCCATGTCGCCTACGGCCTCGGCGCTCAGTACGGACTGCGGATCACCGCCGAGACGGTGGCCGCCTGGGAGCGCGGGCTCGCGTTCCCCTCGGACTACGAACTCACCGCACTGGCCGGGGTGCTGTGGTGCGCCCCGGGCGAGCTGCTGACGGCCGCGCGCAGTCTGCGCGAGCACCGGGTCTCCCGGGAGCTGTCGCCGGACGAGCTGGCCGCCCGGGTGGGGGTGGCCACCTCCGCGTATCTGCGGATGGAGGAGTCGGGGCGGTGGCGGGGCAACGAGCGCCAGTCCGCCGCGCTGAGCGAGGCGCTGGGCCTGACGCCCGCGGACTTCGTGACCGCGACAGGGCGCGAGGAGGAGCTGGCGGACCTGCTGCGCAGCGCGGTGACGACGCGGTGGCAGGCGTACACCCGCCCGGTGGGCAAGCTGGTGCCGGTGGACCGGCGCCGCCTCCAGGAGGTCCTGGAGCGGCTGCACGGCGACTACCAGGCGCTGATGGTCTCCACGCTGAGCTGGAGCAGCGCGGGCACGGACCGGACGGGCAACACCGGTGAGGAGGGCCGGGCCTTCCTCACCGGGATCGTGCCGCGGTTCTGGGAGACGGCCGGCCCTCCGGCGTAACGGGAGAGGGCCCCCGGCCCGAAGACCGAGGCCCTCCGGCGCAACGGGCTCAGAAAACCGATTCGGCCTCGTGCATCCGGTCCAGCGGGACCGTCTTGAGCTGGGTGACCGCCTCGGCGAGCGGGACCATCACGATGTCGTTGCCGCGCAGCGCGGTCATCCGGCCGAAGTCGCCGCGGTGGGCCGCCTCCACGGCGTGCCAGCCGAAGCGGGTGGCGAGGACGCGGTCGTACGCGGTCGGCGTACCGCCGCGCTGGACGTGGCCGAGGATGACCGGGCGGGCCTCCTTGCCGAGCCGCTTCTCCAGCTCGACGGCCAGGCGGTTGCCGATGCCCTGGAACCGCTCGTGCCCGAACTGGTCGATCTCGCCCTTGGCGTACGGCATGGAGCCCTCGGCCGGGTGCGCGCCCTCGGCGACGCAGATGACGGCGAACTTCTTGCCGCGCGCGAAGCGCTCCTCGACCATCTTGACCAGGTCGTCCACCTCGAACTTGCGCTCGGGGAGGCAGATGCCGTGCGCGCCGCCGGCCATGCCGGACTCCAGCGCGATCCAGCCCGCGTGGCGGCCCATCACCTCGACCACCATCACGCGCTGGTGGGACTCGGCGGTGGTCTTCAGACGGTCTATGGCCTCGGTCGCCACACCCACGGCGGTGTCGAAGCCGAACGTGCGGTCGGTGGAGGAGATGTCGTTGTCGATGGTCTTCGGGACGCCGACGACGGGCATTCCGGCGTCCGCGAGCATCCGGGCGGCGGTGAGCGTGCCCTCGCCGCCGATCGGGATCAGCGCGTCCATGCCGTAACGGCGGCTCAGCTCGGCGCAGTTCTCGGCGGCCTCGCGCAGCCGGGCGCGCTCCAGGCGGGCCGATCCGAGGATGGTGCCGCCGCGGGCGAGGATGCCGCTGACCGCGTTCAGGTCGAGGGGCCTGAAGTGGCCGTCGAGGAGGCCCTTGAAGCCGTCCTCGAAGCCGATGACCTCGTCGCCGTGGCCGACGACGGCCCGGTGCACGACCGAACGGATCACTGCGTTCAGGCCGGGGCAGTCGCCGCCTGCGGTGAGAACTCCGATGCGCATCCTGTTCCGTCTCCTGCTCGCTGGGCCCGTCCGTTTTGGCATCCGGAACGGGGGCTTCTTCCGCTTCCCCCGTACCGTGAGTCACGACGAGTGTCCCACGCCGGGCGCGCGGCTCGCGCTCCCGGCTGCTCGGGGGCGGCCTGGTGACGCCCTCGCGGGGCAGTTGTCCGGCGGGCGGCCCCTGCGCCCCCACGGGTATCGTCAAACGGGCGGTTACCACTCGAACCGGGCACCATACCGGACCAGAGACGACGGGAGAGCACGCGTGACGCGCAGCGTGTACGTGACCGGGATCGACCGGGGGGACGGCCGCCAGGTCGTGGACCTGGGCGTCATGGAGCTGCTGACCCGACAGGTGGACCGGGTCGGGGTGTTCCGCCCCCTGGTGCACGACGACCCCGACCGGCTGTTCGAACTGCTGCGGGCCCGCTACCGGCTCTCCCAGGACCCGGGCACGGTCTACGGGATGGACTATCACGAGGCGTCCGCGATCCAGGCCGAGCAGGGCACCGACGAACTCGTCTCCCGGCTGGTCGAGCGCTTCCACCGGGTCGCCGTCGACTACGAGGTGGTGCTCGTCCTCGGCACCGACTTCGCCGCGACCCAGCTCCCCGACGAGCTGGCGCTCAACGCCCGGCTGGCCAACGAGTTCGGCGCCTCGGTGATCGCGGTCGTCGGCGGCAAGGACCAGAACGCGGAGTCGGTGCGCGCCGAGACCCGCAACGCGTACCGGGCGTACTCGGGGCTCGGCTGCGACGTGCTCGCGATGATCGTGAACCGGGTGGCCCCCGCCGACCGGGACGTCGTCGCGGAACGCCTCACCGCCACCCTGCCCGTCCCCTGCTCGGTGCTGCCGGACGAGCCGGCCCTCGCGGCGCCGACGGTCGCCCAGATCACCGCGGCCCTGGGCGGCACGGTGCTCCTGGGCGACGACTCGGGGCTCGCCCGGGACGCGCTGGACTTCGTCTTCGGCGGCGCGATGCTGCCGAACCTGCTGAAGGCGCTGACCCCGGGGTGCATGGTGGTGACGCCCGGGGACCGCGCGGACCTGGTGATCGGCTCGCTCGCCGCGCACAGCGCCGGGACACCGCCGATCGCCGGGGTGCTGCTGACCCTGGACGAGCGGCCGGGCGAGGAGATACTCACGCTGGCCGCGCGGCTCGCACCGGGCACCCCGGTCGTCTCGGTGGCCGGAGGCTCCTTCCCCACCGCCGCGGAGCTCTTCGCCCTGGAGGGCAGGCTCAACGCGGCGACCCCGCGCAAGGCGGAGACCGCGCTCGGCCTCTTCGAGCGCCACGTCGACACCGCCGCCCTCCTCGACCGGGTCTCGGTCGCCCGCAGCGGCCGGGTCACGCCGATGATGTTCGAGCACGAGCTGCTGGAGCAGGCGCGCGCGGACCGGCGCCGGGTGGTGCTGCCGGAGGGCACCGAGGAGCGCGTGCTGCGCGCGGCGGACGTGCTGATGCGCCGGGACGTCTGCGACCTCACGCTGCTCGGCGACCCGGACGTCATCCGCAAGAAGGCCGCCGATCTCGGCATCGACCTGGCCGGGACCCAGCTCATCGACCCGCAGACCTCGGAGCTGCGGAAGCCGTTCGCCGAGCGGTACGCACAGCTGCGGGCGCACCGCGGGGTGACGGTCGAGCTGGCGTACGACGTGGTCTCGGACGTCAACTACTTCGGCACCCTGATGGTCCAGGAGGGGCTGGCCGACGGGATGGTCTCCGGGGCGGTGCACTCCACGGCGGCGACGATCCGGCCCGCCTTCGAGATCATCAAGACCAAGCCGGATGCCTCCATCGTGTCCTCGGTCTTCTTCATGTGCCTCGCCGACCGGGTGCTGGTGTACGGCGACTGCGCGGTCAACCCGGACCCGGACGCCGAGCAGCTCGCGGACATCGCCGTCCAGTCCGCCGCCACGGCCGCCCGCTTCGGCGTCGAACCCCGGATCGCGATGCTGTCGTACTCCACCGGGACCTCGGGCACCGGCGCCGACGTCGACAAGGTGCGCGAGGCGACGGACCGGGTGCGCGGGAGCCGCCCGGACCTGAGGATCGAGGGACCCATCCAGTACGACGCGGCGGTCGAGCCGAGCGTGGCCGCGACCAAGCTGCCGGGCTCCGAGGTGGCCGGGCAGGCGACGGTCCTGATCTTCCCGGACCTGAACACCGGCAACAACACGTACAAGGCCGTGCAGCGCTCGGCGGGCGCGGTGGCGGTCGGCCCGGTCCTCCAGGGGCTGCGCAAGCCGGTGAACGACCTGTCCCGGGGCGCGCTGGTGCAGGACATCGTCAACACCGTGGCCATCACGGCGATCCAGGCCCAGGGCGAGGAGTGACCCGCATGACCACCCCCAACACCGAAGACGCGACGGCGGCCGGGAAGCCGAACCGGGTGCTCGTCCTCAACTCCGGCTCGTCCTCCGTGAAGTACCAGCTGCTCGACATGGCCGACCGCTCCCGGCTGGCGTCCGGTCTGGTCGAGCGGATCGGCGAGGAGACCTCGCGGCTCGTCCACACCCCGCTGGCCGGGGGCGGCGGGCCCCGCGAGCGCGAGGGCCGGATCGCCGACCACGACGAGGCGCTGAGGGCGGCGGCCGAGGAGCTGGCGGCTGACGGGCTCGGCCTGGACTCCCCCGGTCTCGCGGCGATCGGGCACCGGGTGGTGCACGGCGGGCTGCGGTTCACCGAGCCGACCGTGATCACCGACGACGTGCTCAAGGAGATCGAGCGCCTGGTCCCCGTGGCCCCGCTGCACAACCCGGCCAACATCACGGGCATCCGCACCGCCCAGGCGCTGCGCCCGGACCTGCCGCAGGTGGCGGTGTTCGACACGGCGTTCCACACGACGATGCCGGAGTACGCGGCGCGGTACGCGATCGACGTGGAGACGGCCGACGCCCACCGCATCCGCCGCTACGGTTTCCACGGCACCTCGCACGCGTACGTCTCGCGCAGGGCGGCCGAGCTGCTGGGCAAGGAGCCGTCGGAGGTCAACGTCATCGTGCTGCACCTGGGCAACGGGGCGTCCGCCTCGGCGGTCGCGGGCGGGCGGTGCGTGGAGACGTCGATGGGGCTGACCCCCTTGGAGGGGCTGGTGATGGGTACCCGCTCCGGTGACATCGATCCGGCCGTCACCTTCCATCTGAAAAGGGTGGCGGGGATGTCGGCGGACGAGATCGACGTCCTGCTCAACAAGAAGAGCGGCCTGGTGGGGCTGTGCGGTGACAACGACATGCGGGAGATCCGGCGCCGGGTGGACGAGGGCGACGAGCGCGCGGCGCTCGCCTTCGACATCTACGTCCACCGGCTGAAGAAGTACATCGGCGCCTATTCGGCGGTCCTCGGCCGGGTGGACGCCGTGGTGTTCACGGCGGGGGTCGGCGAGAACTCCGCCCCGGTGCGGGAGGCTGCGATCGCCGGCCTGGAGGAGATGGGCCTCGCGGTGGACGCGGATCTCAACGCCGTACGGTCCGGCGTACCCCGGCTGATCTCGCCGGATTACGCGCGGGTCGCTGTCGCCGTGGTGCCGACCGACGAGGAGCTGGAGATCGCCACCCAGACCTTCGCACTGGTCGACAACTGAGCGGGCCTCCGCCCTTTTGTATCTTCCACCAGCCGGAATATTCCGCAGCGAAACAAACCGATAGGATCCGCCTCATGCGCCGTTCCAAAATCGTCTGCACCCTCGGCCCCGCCGTCGACTCCCACGAGCAGCTCGTCGCTCTGATCGAGGCCGGCATGAGCGTGGCCCGTTTCAACTTCAGTCACGGCTCCCACGCGGAACACCAGGGTCGTTACGACCGGGTCCGCAAGGCCGCCGCCGAGACCGGGCGGGCGGTCGGCGTGCTCGCCGACCTCCAGGGCCCGAAGATCCGTCTGGCGAAGTTCGCCGAGGGTCCGGTCGAGCTGGTCCGCGGGGACGAGTTCGTCATCACCGCCGAGGACGTCCCCGGGGACAAGTCGATCTGCGGCACGACCTACAAGGGTCTGCCCGGTGACGTCGCCAAGGGCGACCCGATCCTGATCAACGACGGCAACGTCGAGCTGAAGGTCGTCTCCGTCGAGGGCCCCCGGGTCCACACCATCGTCATCGAGGGCGGGGTGATCTCGGACCACAAGGGGATCAACCTGCCGGGTGCCGCGGTCAACGTCCCGGCCCTGTCCGAGAAGGACGTCGAGGACCTGCGCTTCGCCCTGCGGATGGGCTGCGACCTCGTCGCGCTCTCCTTCGTCCGCGACGCCAACGACATCAAGGACGTCCACAAGGTGATGGACGAGGAGGGCCGCCGGGTCCCCGTCATCGCCAAGGTGGAGAAGCCGCAGGCCGTCGAGCACATGGAGGGCATCGTCATGGCGTTCGACGGTGTGATGGTCGCCCGTGGCGACCTCGCCGTCGAATATCCGCTGGAGAAGGTCCCGATGGTGCAGAAGCGCCTGGTGGAGCTGTGCCGGCGCAACGCCAAGCCGGTGGTCGTGGCGACCCAGATGATGGAGTCGATGATCACCAACTCCCGTCCGACCCGCGCCGAGGCGTCCGACGTCGCCAACGCGATCCTGGACGGCGCGGACGCGGTCATGCTCTCCGCGGAGTCCTCGGTCGGCGCGTACCCGATCGAGACCGTCAAGACCATGTCGAAGATCGTCGTCGCCGCCGAGGAGGAGCTGCTCTCCAAGGGCCTCCAGCCGCTGGTGCCGGGCAAGAAGCCCCGCACCCAGGGCGGTTCGGTGGCCCGCGCGGCCTGCGAGATCGCGGACTTCCTGGGCGGCGAGGCCCTGGTCGCCTTCACCAAGTCCGGTGACACCGCCCGCCGTCTGTCCCGCTATCGCGCGGCCCAGCCGATCCTGGCCTTCACCACGGACGAGTCCACCCGCAACCAGCTGGCCCTCAGCTGGGGCGTCGAGGCCCATGTCGTCCCGCACGTGGACACCACGGACGCGATGGTCGACCTGGTCGACTCGGAGCTGCTGAAGCTCGGCCGCTACAACGAGGGCGACACGATGGTCATCACGGCCGGCTCGCCCCCCGGCGTCCCCGGCACCACCAACATGGTCCGCGTCCACCACGTGGGCGGCCAGGACCAGGGCTGACGCCCGGCATGACCACGGTGCCCCCGGTTCTCACGAACCGGGGGCACCGCCCTTTTCAGACCGGCGGCAGCAGATCGCTCGCGCTGACGGTGCAGTCCAGCGCGGGGTACACGAAGTCCGCCTCCTCGTTCTCGCGGCGCCGCAGCCCGTAGAACTCACGCCCCCGCGCCTCGTCCGCGAGCGTGAGCGGTACGCCCTGCGGGAGGTACGGGATGCCGTCGCGGAAGCGGACGACGGTCTTCGAGGTCCGGAACGTGATGCCCAGCCACTCGTTGTCCCCGGCCCCGCCCGCCGGGTCCGCGAGGATCCGGTGCCTCAGGCGCCGGTTCGCCGCCACGGAGAAGGCGACCACGCCGTTGTGGACGAGCGGGATCTCCAGCGTCCCGGCGTCCGGCCGCTCCTTCGACTCGAAGACCAGCTTCCGGCGCGGGTCCGCCCCCGGGTCCCGGTAGCAGGAGAAGACCGCGATGAACGTGCCATCGGCCAGGTCGAGCGCCTGGTCGCAGTGGCGGCCCATCGTCGTGTACGCGCTGGAGTAGCGCTCGGCCAGCGCGTTGTCGAAGGCGGCCGGGAGCCCCGCCCGCTCCCGCACCTCCCGGGCCAGCCGTGCGTGTACGTCCCGGAAGCGCAGCGCGGGACGCGCGTACCGCGTGGTCGTCCGTACGAGCGGCACGCCGCCGTCCGCGTCCGGCCCGGTGAGTACGGCGCCCTTCCGGCCCTTCCCGACGTCCTCCATGGGCGTCGCGGCACACAGCTCCGCGAAGCGGTCCGTCTCCGCCGGCAGCGAGCACCGGACGATGTCCTCAGAACCGGGGAGCACGGTAGTCCCCCGCGTTCATGCTGAAGCGGAACCGGTCGCCGTACTCGATGAACGACGTGGACCGGTTCTCCTCGGCGTACAGCGCGCGCAGCTCCGCCATGCCCTCCTCGGTGGGCCGCTCCAGCTCCACCGGCCCCGCGGCGCCCTTGAGGTACGTACGGCCGTCCCGGTGCACGGCCTCGGTGCTCGAACAGCGCACCACGTATCCCAGGCGGGTCGGCAGGTACTCGGCGTTCAGCGTGGAGGGCCGGACCTCGTGCGTGTACAGGCGGTTGGTGGACAGCGGCATGAGGAAGACGGAGCCGGGGTGGAGCGTCAGCGTGAACTGCGCGGGCCGGTCCTCGCGTTCGGCGGCCGGGTCCTTGAGCCGGAAGCGCAGCCGGGTGAGCGCGCTGGCCCGCCCCACGCCGTAGTCGTAGGGGTCGTCGGCCATGGGGCTCAGCCCGTCGAGCCGGTCGTAGAACGTGCAGAAGGCCATGATGCCGTTGCGGGGCATGTCCTTGGTCTTGTCCGCGTGCGACGAGATCCGGGCCTTGGTCTGCTTGCGCTCCGCGGTGGCGCGGGTGTTGTGGTACGTCTGCGCCAGCACGTGGTTCAGCGGCGCGTGGTCCCGGAAGACGGCGGCCGCCTCCCGGTTCAGCGCGTCGACGATCTCCGTGTCGGTGGCGCGGAAGTTCTCGGTCGGGCCGGAGAGGTTCGTGGAACACCGGAGCAGCCGGAAGTGCAGCGCGTCCCCTGCACGGGTGACGGGCGTGAGGTAGACCCCGGTGCGGTGGGCCGTCCCGGCCTTGGTGGACTCCGTCAGCGACTGGAACGCGTGCTCGGCACGGATGCGCCGGAAGTGGTCCTCGCCCGCCTCGAAGAAGCGCGGGTGATAGACCCCGCCGCCGAGCCCGCCCCCCGCCTCGGCACGCGCTTCCCCCGGCTGTGTCGCGTACAACGAACTCACGTGTCCCCCGCGGACGTCGACGAGCATGGCAACGGCCCGCACCCCGTGGGGCGGCGGGCCGTTGCCATGCTACCGAGGCGCCTCAGGCGCCGTCCTCGGTGAGGTAGTTGTGCAGTCCCGGGACGGTCAGCGTGCCGCCGAACTGGCCGGCCTGGGTGACCTTCACCTTGGTGAAGAACGCGAACGGGACGTTCAGCGGGGGCGGGGTCTCCGGGCTGAAGGTGATCGGGATGAGGCCGAAGAGGTTGCCCTTCAGCTCCTCCGTGTACATCGTCACCGTGCCGTTGCGGATCGTGGAGGTGGAGCCCTTCCGCGCCTGCACGTGGCCCGTGGTGCCCGGCATCGGGCCGGTCGTCAGCTGGTGCAGGTCCTTGATGTCGATCGAGGACGCGGTGAACTTCAGCACCTTCTTCGTGGCGCCGTCGCCCGTCCGCACCTCCACGATGCCCTTGTAGTCGAGCCCGTTCAGGGTGAGCAGCGAGCTCTCCAGGATCCACGGGTCGGTGGGCAGGTTCGGGATGCCCGGCTCCAGCTTCGCGTTGGCCAGGGCCTCCGGGTCCGCGGTGGGGCACGGGAACGGCTCCTTGGCGCCGTCCGGGATGTCCTCGTCCTTCTTGGCGTCGGTGCCCTTGACGTCCTCGTCCAGCTCCTCGACCGTCCGGCCCGCCTTGCCGGCCGCCTCGCGGATGACGTCGGCGGTCTTGTCGGCCGTGTCCTTCGCCCCGTCGGTGGCCTTCGTCCCCGCGGTCTCGTCCTTGGAGTCCTCGGTGGCGGACGCGGACGGCTTCGGGGACGCCGTGGTGGGGCTCGGGGACGGGCTCGCCGTCTCCTTGTCGGGGCCGTCGAAGAGGTCCTTGAGCGCGTCGCCGAGGCCCAGCGGGTCGAGCGGGTTCGTCGTCTTCGTGGGCGACGGCGTGGCGGCCGGGGTCTCGGCCGGGGCGGCGTCGGTGCTCTTCTTCGCGGTCTCGGTGCTCTGGTCCGCGGTGTCGGTGCCCTTGTCCGCGGTGTCGTCCGCCGGACCCGTGGCCGTGGGCTTCGGGGTCGCCCCGTCGCTCGTCCCCGGCGTCGGCTTCGCGCTCTCGCTCGTGGAGGGGGACGGCGTCTTCGAAGCGGAGGGCGTCGGGTCCGCCGACTCGCTCGGCTCGTCGGAGCGCGTGACGCAGGGGCCGGGCGCGAACGGGATGTCCGTGGTGTCGTCGGCCATCGCCAGCCGGGGCGTAAGACCCATCCCGACGAAGACCGCCGTCGGCATCGCGGCGAGCGCGAACGCCTTCTTGCCCGCGGGCATGTGGAGCTTCGTCAGCAGCGACTTCCTGGGGGCGGCGTGGCGGGGGCCTCTGCGTTCCCGGGTCCCGCTCTCGTCCGCGCCGTTCACCTGCTCGTCGTCACCCCGCACGGTGCCTCCCGCCCTCGACCGTGGTGTCGTACGGGGCCTGCTGCTCGGGAACACCGGCCCCGTGGAACGCGCCCTCGGGGAGCGGCTCGTCCTTCGCGAACGAAACGGTCTCCGGGGCCTCCTCGGCGGCGGGTACGGGCTCCGCCTCCGGGCGGGCCTCGCCCGGGGCCCAGGACACGGAGAGCGCGCCGCCGAGCAGGGCGAAGATGAAGCCGATGAGGAAGCCGCCGATGTTGGCGACGGGTATGGAGATGAGGGCCAGCAGAATCGCCGCGACACCGGCGAACACGCGGACGATGCTGTGGAACCACATCGTCAGGCCCAGCGTGACGAGCAGGACACCGATGATCAGCGAACCGGCACCGGCCGTGGTGGACATCGCCAGCGTCACGTTGCCGAGGTGCATGTTCGCGTACGGGAAGTACATGATGGGCACGCCGCCCAGCATGGTGAACAGTCCGGCCCAGAACGGCCGGTCACCCCGCCAGGTGCGGAAGCCTCGCCGGGCGACGGAGAGGTAGTGCTCGTTCTGCCCTTGGGATTCGGGGCTCATGGAAAACAGCTCCCTGGGAACCGGTACTGCTGTGAGAAAGAGAAGGGTGGGCGGTCGAGGGCTCGTTGCGCACCCCCGGCCGCCCGGGCTAGTGCCCTAGTAGCACTCGTCGACGCCCTTGGACAGCGACAGGTGCAGACCCGGCAGCTTGAACGTTCCTGCCGTGGTGGCCCACGCCCTCTGCTTGACGTTCTTCAGGTTGGCGTGCTCGGCGCGCTGTGCGAAGCCGTTCGGGTTGACCTTCGTCTCGGTCCCGGGCTGGATGCCCGGACCCTTGAGGTCGCCCGCGCGCACACCGATGTCGATGTTCCTGAACTCGGCGTCGGCGTCGAGGTCCGAGACGTCGAGGTAGAGGCCGGTCGCGTGGACCAGCTTCTCCTCGCGCTCGTCACCCGTGGCCTTCCCCGGGTCGCCCGCCTTGAGCTTCAGCGTGATGCTGCCCAGCCCGAACGGCAGGTTGGGCGTGACGACCGACTGGCACATCTTCGTGATCTTGGCGCTGCTGAACCCGGAGACGGCAACGGCGTGCGCCTTGCCCTCCTTCGTGGCTACGGCGCCGTCCTCGGTCGCGATGCTGCCGTACTGGACGAAGTTGTCACCGTCCAGCTCCTCGGCCGTGACCTTGAACTCCTGGCCCGACACGCTGAAGGACGCGGCGAGCGCGCCCTGGGCCAGACCGACGCCGACGGCGGCGGTGGCTATGACGCTCGGCACCATGACGACAGCGAAACGCTTCCATCTCGTGCCACCGCGAACCTGGGAACTCATACTTTTCCTCCTTCTCGGACGTACATCTCCGGTCAGGCATCCTGCCCGACCTGGGATGGGAGAAGTGCTACGTCCTCGGAAAGGAGAGCGCCCGGATACGGAGGCTGTACCGCGTCCGCATCACCGGCGATCACCCCCGAGCGACAACCACTGGTCACGCGTGTGCGCGACCTGATCGGACAGGCCCTGCCGGCCGGCAGGAACCCCCCTGTCCGGAGCCGGCGCCACTGCCGCCGGCCCGCTCGGTGGGGACCCAAAGGAGCCGCCGCTCCCGACTGGCAGCCGGACTGGCGTTATTGGACCGAGCGTGGCCGATCGTGGTCCATTCCCGGCCGGGACACAAGGGGGTTCGTTACTCGCTGGTAACGCCCCCATAACCGGGCCACGACCTGCTGGCACCGAGCGGCCACACAGGGTGGCCCCGGACCAACGGACGAAAGGGAGGAAGAGCGAGCGAAACGGGATGGATCGCAAAGATCGATTTACTGCGAGTAACAGGGCGTGCTTTTATCAAGATTTGGTAAAGCAGGGCCCGCTCTTATCGCCTGATCGCGAAAACGGCCGCGGCGCCATGAGGACGCCGCGGCCGTGTTGTCAGTTCAGAACAACCGGATCGGACAGACCGGATCAGAACAGGACGCGCGCGAGCGCGGTGCGCGCCGCACCGACCCTCGGGTCCTCCGGGCCGATCACCTCGAAGAGGTCGAGCAGCCGCAGCCGCACCCGGTCGCGGTCCTCGCCGAACGTCCGGCGCACGGTCTCGACCAACCGCCCGAAGGCGTCCTCGACATGGCCCCCGACGAGGTCGAGGTCGGCCGCCGCCATCTGCGCGTCCGCGTCGGCCGGCTTCTCCGCCGCCTCCGTGCGCACCTTCTGCGGGTCGGTCGCCTGGACCCGGCCCAGCAGCTCGGCCTGGGCGAGGCCCAGCTTCGCCTCGCTGTTGGCCGGGTCGTCGGCCAGCACGTTCTTGTACGCCTGGACGGCGCCCGCGAAGTCACTGGCGTCGAGCGCCCGCGCGGCCGCCTCCAGGAGCGAGTCGTACGGGCCGGGCGGAACCGGGGCCGCCGCCTGCGGCTCACCGGCCGCCGAGGGGTCGACCGCGATACCGGTCAGGCCGAAGCGCTCCTCGCCGACCTGGATCAGCTGGTCCAGGGTCTGCCGGATCTGGGCCTCGGGGGCCGCCCCCTGGAAGAGCGGCAGCGCCTGTCCGGCGACGACCGCGAAGACCGCGGGGATGCCCTGGATGCCGAACTGCTGCATCAGCATCTGGTTGGCGTCGACATCGACCTTGGCCAGCAGGAAGCGGCCGTTGTACTCATGGGCCAGGCGCTCCAGGAGCGGGCCCAGCTGCTTGCACGGCTCGCACCACTCGGCCCAGAAGTCGATGACGACGGGCACTTCGGCGGAGCGCTGGAGGACGTCGTTCTCGAAGCCCGCCTCGTTGACGTCGATCACGAGGGAGGACGCGGGGACGGCCGCGGGGCCGCCCTGACGCGCGGACTCGGCGCGCGCCTGCTCCGCCTTCGCCTTGGCCTCTCCGGCCGCCTTCACCGCGGCGAGGTCGACGACGCCGCTCATGGACATGTTTCTGGGCTGCATGCGTACATCCTCCCCCTTCGGTGCGCCGTTCCGGAAAGCGATACGGGAAACCGCGCCCGTCCGCGACCCCCGCCGGTGTGCGGGGTGGACGGACAGACACGGCCGCAGGGTCCCTGAAAGACCCGGTTCGGCGCCCGGTCCCCACCCGGCGCCTGTGGCTGTCGTTCGTTCGTGGCGTCCACGACGGTCCGGACCGTCGCCTTACGCTACGACCCGTAGCGTAACTGGCCACGCCCCCTGGCGCACAAGAGTGTTCGGTGATCTGTCTCACGGCTTCCGAGGCCGGTCGGATTTACCTACTGACGGGTATGGTCGCCGCATGCTCAGCCGCAGCCACCCCAAACCCGCACGATCGGGACGCCCGCGCAGCGCCGAGGCCGACGAGGCGATTCTGGAGGCGACCAGAGCCTCGCTCGTGGACCTCGGGTGGTCGAAGCTGACCATGGGGGACGTGGCGACGCGGGCCGGAGTCGCCAAGACGACCCTGTACCGGCGCTGGGCGGGCAAGAACGAGCTGGTCGTGGACGCGGTCGCGGTCCTCTTCGACGAGCTGGAGATGCCGGACCTGGGCAGCCTGGCCGCCGATGTCGAGGCGGTCGTGCTCCAGTTCGCGGCGCTGCTCGACCGGCCGGAGACCCGGACCGCGCTGATGGCGGTGGTCGCCGAGTCCACGCGGGACGAGGCGCTGCGGGCCCGGATCCGCGACTCGATCGTCAACCGGCAGAAGCGGCTCGTGCTCCAGGGGCGGCGGCGGGCGCAGGAGCGCGGCGAGCTGCCCGTGGAGCCGGACGAGGCCACGGCGGACCTGACGGCGGACCTGATCTTCGATGTGATCGCCGGTGCGGTGGTGCACCGGACACTGGTGAGCGCCGAGCCCGTCGATGCCGACTGGGCCCGGCGCTTCACCCTGCTGCTGCTGGCGGGGCTGGGCGCGGCCGCCGGACAGCCGGTGCGTCAGAAGCCCGCGGGCTCCGTGTAGACGCCCCACTCGTCGCGCAGGACGCCGCAGATCTCGCCGAGGGTCGCCTCCGCGCGGACCGCGTCGAGCATCGGCGCGATCATGTTGGAGCCGTCGCGGGCGGCGGCCAGCATCGCGTCCAGGGCGCTCCTGACCCGGGCGTCGTCGCGGGCCTCCTTGCGGCCGGCGAGGACGCGGACCTGCTCGCGCTCGACCTCGTGGCTGACGCGCAGGATCTCCAGGTCGCCGGTGACCGAGCCGTGCGCCACGTTGACGCCGACGACCTTCTTCTCGCCCTTCTCCAGGGCCTGCTGGTAGCGGAACGCGGACTCCGCGATCTCGCCGGTGAACCAGCCGTCCTCGATGCCGCGCAGGATGCCGGAGGTGATCGGGCCGACCGGGTGCCGGCCGTCGGGGTGGGCGCGGGTGCCGCGCTCCTTGATCTGCTCGAAGATCTTCTCTGCGTCGGCCTCGATGCGGTCGGTGAGCTGCTCCACGTACCAGGAACCGCCCAGCGGGTCGGCCACGTTGGCGACGCCGGTCTCTTCCATCAGGACCTGCTGGGTGCGCAGCGCGATCTCGGCGGCCTGCTCGGAGGGGAGCGCCAGGGTCTCGTCGAGGGCGTTGGTGTGCAGCGAGTTGGTACCGCCGAGGACGGCGGACAGGGCCTCCACCGCGGTGCGTACGACGTTGTTGTACGGCTGCTGCGCGGTGAGGGAGACCCCGGCGGTCTGGGTGTGGAAGCGCAGCCACTGCGCCTTGTCGGTCTTCGCGCCGTACGTCTCCTTCATCCAGCGGGCCCAGATGCGGCGGGCGGCGCGGAACTTGGCGATCTCCTCGAAGAAGTCGAGGTGCGCGTCGAAGAAGAAGGACAGGCCGGGCGCGAAGGTGTCGACGTCGAGCCCGCGCGAGAGGCCGAGCTCCACGTAGCCGAAGCCGTCGGCGAGGGTGTACGCCAGCTCCTGCGCGGCCGTCGCCCCGGCCTCGCGGATGTGGTAGCCGGAGACGGAGAGCGGCTTGTACGCGGGGATGGAGCTCGCGCAGTGCTCCATCAGGTCGCCGATGAGGCGCAGATGGGGCTCGGGCTGGAACAGCCACTCCTTCTGCGCGATGTACTCCTTGAAGATGTCCGTCTGGAGCGTGCCGTTGAGGACGGCCGGGTCGACGCCCTGGCGCTCCGCGGCGACCAGGTACATGCAGAAGACCGGGACGGCCGGGCCGCTGATCGTCATCGACGTCGTGACGTCACCGAGCGGGATGTCCTGGAACAGGACCTCCATGTCGGCGGCGGAGTCGATGGCGACACCGCAGTGGCCGACCTCGCCGAGGGCGCGCGGGTCGTCGGAGTCGCGGCCCATCAGGGTCGGCATGTCGAAGGCCACGCTGAGTCCGCCGCCGCCGGCGGCCAGGATCATCTTGTAGCGCTCGTTCGTCTGCTCGGCGTTGCCGAAGCCGGCGAACTGGCGGATGGTCCAGGTGCGGCCCCGGTAGCCGGTCGGGTGGAGCCCCCGGGTGAAGGGGTACTCGCCGGGCCAGCCGATCCGCTCGAAGCCCTCGTACGCGTCCCCGGGGCGGGGGCCGTAGACCGGCTCCACCGGATCCCCGGACAGCGTGGTGAAGTCCGCGTCACGCTTGCGGGCCTTGTCGTAACGGGCCTGCCAGCGGCGGCGGCCTTCCTCGATCGCGTCAGCGTCCATGCCGTCCAATTTACTAGGACGTCCTAGTAAATGTCGATGACAAACCGCCCGGTGCTTCGCGCGGGGCGGTTCGGAGGTCTGCTCAGGCGTTCGCGGGGGCCGCCGGCGCCGGGCCCGCGAGCAGCGGCTCGACCTCGCGGACGACCTTGCGCTCCACGAAGAACGCGGCCGTCGGGATCGTGCCCGCGATCAGCACCCAGAGCAGCTTGCCCATCGGCCACTTCGCCTTGGAGCCCAGGTCGAAGGCGAAGATCAGGTAGATGATGTACAGCACGCCGTGGACCTGGGAGACGACGAGCGTCAGACCCTCGCCCTTGTCGAAACCGTATTTGAAGATCATGCACACGCAGAGGATCAGCAACATGACGGCGGTGACGTAAGCCATCACCCGGTATCGGGTCAGCACACTGCGTTTCATGCCAACGAGCGTAACCGGACGTCCGGGGCGATCTTGCAGCGGGCCGGGCACCGGAACCGCGCCTCTCAGATCTCCTCGAAGTCCTGCGCGGCGATGCGCAGCGGCCGCAGCAGAGCGAAGATCTCGGCGCACTCCTCGGCGTCGTACACCCCGAGTCCGAACTCCATCGCGACCAGGTCCCGGGTGGCCGACTCCACGACCTCGCGCCCCTTGTCCGTGATCGAGGCCAGCGTGCCCCGCCCGTCGTTGGGGTTCGGGCGCTTGTCGACCAGGCCGGAGCGCACCAGCCGGTCCACCGTGTTCGTCACGGACGTCGGGTGGACCATCAGCCGCTCGCCGATCTTGGACATCGGCAGCTCGCCCGCCTTGGAGAAGGTGAGCAGCACCAGCGCCTCGTACCGCGCAAAGGTCAGTCCGTACGGCTTGACCACCGCGTCGACCTCGGCGAGCAGGATCTGCTGCGCCCGCATGATCGAGGTGATCGCTCCCATGGACGGGACCGGGCCCCAGCGCTGCTGCCAGAGCTCGTCGGCGCGGGCGATGGGATCGAAGGGGAGACTGAGCGGCTTCGGCACGGCCACGACCTTACCCATGGGGAACTTGGCGGTCCTCCCCGTCTCGCACTTCGGTCCGGGCCTCGCCCCCGGGTGCGGTCGCGCGGACCTCGACGGCGAGAGCGAGCAGGCAGAGCGTGCCGAGGACGGCCGCCCCGGCGACGACCCGGTGCACCGGGAAGAACTCGGCCGCCAGCCCGGTGAGCGCCATCCCGACCCCCTGGAGCGTCATGAGCCCGGCGGTGAGCAGGGTCATCGCCCGCCCGCGCAGCTCCTCCGGGACGGCCGCCACGAACCACTGGTCCAGGCCGATGACGTACGCGGAGGAGGCACCGGTCACCACGAGCGCGGCGGCCGCCCCCGCGACGCCCGGCGTCAGCGCGTACACCGCGAGCGGCAGCAGACCCGCGGCGGCCAGCGGCAGCACGATCCGCTCGCGGGTGCGCGGTTGGAGCGCGGAGCCCGCGTACAGCTCGGAGGCGATGTGACCGACGGGCATCGCGCACATCAGCAGCCCGAGCGCGGCCGGCCCGACGCCGATCTCGTCCGCGTACGGCGCGGCGACCGCCTCCGGGGCGACGACGAACATCGGCGGCAGCCAGAACAGCAGCAGCAGCGCCCGGACGCGGCGGTGGCCGAGGACCAGCCGGGCACCGGACAGGGACTCCCGCAGCAGCGAGGAACCGCCACCGTCCCTCGCACGGGCGGGGCGGTCGCGGGTGCCGAGGCGCAGCAGCGCGGCCGAGCAGAGGAAGGTGGCGACGGTGGTCGTGATCGCGCCGCGCGGGGAGACCACGGTCAGCAGCATCCCGCCGACACCGAAACCGGCGAGCAGCGACCCCTGCGAGACGATCCGCAGCAGCGAGCGCCCCAGCACGAACAGCTCGCCCTCGCCGAGGATGTCGGTGAGCGCGGCCATCCGCGTCCCGGTGAAGACCGGCGAGACGGCGGCGACCAGGCAGCGCAGCACCAGCAGCCCGGCGACCGGGGTGCCCGGCACCACCATCACGGCGACGCAGACCGCGCAGACCAGATCGCAGGTGACCAGGACCCGGCGGGCCGGGTAGCGGTCGGCGATGCCGGCGAGCAGGGTCCCGCCGACGAGGTACGGGAGCATGCCGAGCGCGAAGGTGAGGGCGCTGAGCAGGGGCGACGAGGTGAGGTCGTAGACGAGGACGGTGAGCGCGAGTTCGCTGACGATCACGCCGAGCAGCGAGAGCAGGTGCGCGGCGAAGACCGCGCGGAACTCGCGTACGGCGAAGACGGCGCCGTAGCCGCGGGGGCCCGTCCCAGGAGCCCGCTCCCGGGGCGCGGCCGGTCCGCTCGGGTCAGGGGGGCCGGCGCGCTCCGGGGGCGGGGCCGGGAGAGGGACCGGTCCGGCGGTGGCGGGGTCCGGGGTGTCGGGGGTGGGGCGGCCCGCCCGGGGATCGGTGGTGTCTCTCGGCATGGGCCAAGCCTGTGGGACCGGCCGCCGGGACCGTAGACTTTCGGTCCCAGCCGAATCTTCCCGGGGTGCGCCCGTGTCCTCCCAGTTGCATTTCGACGGGAGCGACCTGCTGCGCTGCCGCTTCGCCCTCTCGCCGCTCTGGGAGACGCAGGCCGCCGTAAGGGTGCTGGCGCGGCCGGAACAGCAGGGCTACCACCTGCCGTGGCTGCGCCGGATCCGGGACGCGGCGGCCGGGCTCGAACTGGAGCCGCTGTGGCTGCTGATGCCGGACGGCGGGCACTGTCCGGACTTCTTCTCGCCGCCGCCCGTGGGGCCGCTCGCCTCGTTCGAGGAGGAGATCGCGGCGGTGCGGGCGGTCGAGCCGGAGCTGGTCCGCCAGGACATCGCGGCCTCGCTGCGGAACCGGCCCGGGGCGCTGGGCTCGCCGGCCGGGCAGGCGCTGCTGGCCGACCCGGCGCGGAGCCTGCGGGAGCTGGCGGACCTGCTGGAGCGGGCCTGGGAGGTGCTGGTCGCGCCGCACTGGCCCCGGCTGCGCGCACTCCTGGAGGCGGATGTGGCGTACCACTCGCGGCGGCTGGCGGCGGTCGGTTTCGAGCGGCTGCTCGGCGAGCTGAGCCCCCGGCTGCGCTGGTCGGGCTCCACGCTGACCATCACCGACACGAAGAGCCCGCACTCCCGGGTGCTGGGCGGCCAGGGGCTGGTGCTGATGCCGTCCGTGTTCGTCTGGCCGGCCACGATCGGCGGGTTCGAGGCCCCCTGGCTGCCGGCCGTCGTCTACCCGGCGCGCGGCATCGGGGGCCTGTGGACGGAACCGGGCACGAGCGCCCCGGAGGCGCTGGCGCGGCTGCTCGGGCGGGCGCGGGCGGACGTCCTGTGCGCGCTGGACGAGCCGGCGGGGACGAGTGCGCTCGCGCACCGGCTGGGCCTGGCGCCGTCGTCGGTGTCGGAGCACCTGTCGGTGCTGCGGGCTGCGGGGCTGCTGACCTCCCGCCGCTACGGGCACCAGGTGCTGTACGAGCGGACGCCGCTGGGGATCGCGCTCGCGGTGCCGGAATGAGGAGAGCCCCCGCCGGGACCGGCAGGGGCTCGTCGGAGGCGCGGGGTCACTCCGCGAGGTACCGCTCGACGGTCTCCACCTTGGAGGTGAGCCCGTCGGTGACCCCGGGGCGGATGTCCGCCTTCAGGACCAGGGAGACCCGCCCGGCCCGCGCCTCGACGGCGGCCACGGCACGCTTCACCACGTCCATGACCTCGTCCCACTCCCCCTCGACGGAGGTGAACATGGCGTCCGTGCGGTTGGGCAGGCCGGACTCGCGGACGACCCGGACGGCGTCGGCGACGTACTCGCCGACGTCCTCGCCCACCCCGAGCGGGCTGACGGAGAAGGCGACGATCATGCGCTGACCGTGCCTTCGCGGCGGGCCCGGGCGGCGATGACGCTGTCCGCCTCGTAGCGCTTGAGCACCTTGTCGCCGTACAGACCGCCGAACGGCAGCACGCACAGCAGGAAGAAGAACGCGACGCGCTTCAGCGGCCACTTGGTCTTCGCCCACACGTCGAGCAGCAGGACGACGTAGATCACGAAGAGCACGCCGTGCAGCATGCCCAGCGGCATCATCAGGTAGTCGATGCCGGAGACCCGGCTCAGCACCGAGCCGAAGAGGATCAGCGCCGGGAAGGACAGCGCCTCGGGAATCGAGATGAGGCGCAGCCGGTGCAGGGCGGTGGCGGTCTTGATGTCCACGGGGGCACCTTCGGTGGGAGGGGCGTGACAGCTTGTGAACGCACGCACAAGCGGCACCCATTGTGACATCGCGGGCGGGCCCGCCCGGCAGGGGGTCCGGCGGGGAGCGGTACGCGCCCGCGGGGTTCCGTACGACATACGTCCCGATCGCGTCCGCGTCCCGTACCGGATGCGTATCAGGGGCGGTCACGGGCGCCCGATGGCACGACTGCCCCTGTTCCGGCGGCGGTGGCTGCGGCTATTTTCGCAGGGTGGCAATGTTCCGGCTCCAGGGAAGCAAGACGCTCGCCGTCGATCTGGCAGGCGATGCCGTCAAGGCGAAGAACGGCTCGATGGTCGCGTACGAGGGCCAGATGGCGTTCAAGAAGATGACGGGCGGCGGTGAGGGACTGCGCGGGATGGTGACCCGCAGGCTGACCGGTGAGTCGATGGCCGTGATGCAGGTCACCGGACAGGGCACCTGCTACTTCGCGGACCGGGCGAGCGAGATCAACCTCGTCTCGCTGCACGGCGACAAGCTGTACGTCGAGGCGAGCAATCTGCTCTGCACGGACGCGGGGCTGCGCACCGGCACCACGTTCACCGGGCTGCGCGGCGGGGCGACGGGCAACGGCCTGTTCACCACCACCGTGGAGGGGACCGGCCAGGCGGCGATCATGTCGGACGGCACGGCCGTGGTGCTGCGGGTCTCCCCCCAGTACCCGCTGTTCGTCGACCCGGGCGCGTACATCGCCCACCAGGGCAGCCTCCAGCAGCACTTCCAGTCCGGGGTGAACTTCCGGACGCTGATGGGCGAGGGCTCCGGCGAGTCCTTCCAGATCCGTTTCGAGGGCGACGGCCTCGTCTACGTGCAGCCCAGCGAGCGGAACACGATCGGGGGCAACGTCTGATGCCGTTCCGTGAGATCAACTCGAAGATGGTCGAGGCGACGGTGATCCCCGGCCAGAAGATGTTCAGCCAGCGCGGGGCGATGCTCGCGTACCGGGGTGAGGTGGCGTTCACACCGAACATCCAGGGCGGGCAGGGCGGCATGATGTCGATGATCGGCCGCCGGCTGGCGAACGAGGCGACCCCGCTGATGACGGTCGAGGGCAACGGCACGGTGATGTTCGGCCACGGCGGCCACCACATCCACGTGATCAACCTCTCCGGGGACACCCTCTACGTGGAGGCGGACCGGCTGCTCGCCTTCGACGGGACGCTCCAGCAGGGCACGATGTTCATGGGCTCGCAGGGCGGGGTGATGGGCATGGTGCGCGGCCAGGTGACCGGGCAGGGCCTGTTCACCACGACGCTCCAGGGGCACGGCGCGGTGGCCGTGATGGCGCACGGCGGGGTGATCGAGCTGCCGATCACCCCGGGGCGCGACGTGCACGTCGACCCGCAGGCGTACGTCGCCCACCACGGCGATGTGCGCAACAAGCTCTCCACCGCGCTCGGCTGGCGCGAGATGGTGGGACGCGGCTCGGGCGAGGGCTTCCAGCTGGAGCTGAGCGGCAGTGGTGCGGTGTACGTCCAGGCGTCGGAGGAGAAGCTGTGAACGGGCCCGTGGTCTTCGACCCGATGACGCTGCCGGCGGACGACAACGTCAACGCGTACACCTTCTGCGTGGAGCTCAAGGGGAGCCAGTGGTTCCTCCAGAAGGGCAAGATGATCGCCTACTACGGGCAGATCAACTTCGACGGCATCGGGCACGGCCGCTTCGAGCGGCTGGTCCGGTCGAGCTTCCACTCGCCGCTGCACGCGAGCGACTGGGTGGTGGCCGAGGGCAGCGGCAAGATGCTGCTCGCCGACCGGGCGTTCGACGTGAACTCCTTCGACCTGGACGACGGGAACCTGACGATCCGGTCCGGCAACCTGCTCGCGTACCAGCCGTCGCTGGCGCTGAAGCAGTCGATCGTGCCCGGCTTCCTGACGCTGATCGGCACGGGCAAGTTCGTCGCCGCGTCCAACGGTCCGGTGGTCTTCATGGAGCCCCCGCTGCGGGTGGACCCGCAGGCGCTGGTCGGCTGGGCGGACTGCCCGTCCCCCTGCCACCACTACGACCACGGCTACATGACCGGCCTCCTGGGCGGGCTGCGCGGGCTGACCGGGATCGGCGGCGCCTCGGGCGAGGAGCACCAGTTCGAGTTCGTCGGCGCCGGCACGGTGCTGCTCCAGTCCTCCGAGGCGCTGATGGCCGAACAGCCTTCCGGGGCGGTGCCGCAGCAGGCGGGGGTGCCGGGTGGCGGTGCCCGGCCGGGCCAGACACCCCGGGCACCGGGTCAGCTGGGGGACCTCCAGCGTCGCTTCGGTTTGTGAGCGGTAGTCTGCGGAGTGTGACGTCGAACGTCTGCGCCCCGGTGCGGTCCGCCCACGCGGACGGTGCGGTGCCGGGTGTCACACCCTCACACTTCGTCCGGCTTTCAACTTCTTAGGTAGAATCCATACATGGAGACCGAGACGGCCACCCGCTGGCTGAGCGATGCAGAGCAGTGCACCTGGCGCACCCACCTGGACGTCAGCAGGCTGCTGACCTACCAGCTGGAAAAGGACCTCCAGCCGTTCGGGCTGACCATGAACGACTACGAGATCCTCGTCAACCTCTCGGAGTCCGAGGACCGGCGGATGCGGATGAGCGACCTCGCGGGCGCGACCCTGCAGTCCAAGAGCCGGCTCTCGCACCAGATCACCCGCATGGAGAGCGCGGGTCTCGTCCGCCGGGAGAACTGCGAGTCGGACCGGCGGGGGTTGTACGCGGTGCTGACGGAGGACGGCGCGGACACGATGCGGCGGGTGGCGCCGCATCATGTGGCGTCCGTGCGGCGGCACTTCATGGATCTGCTGTCCACGGAGGCGCTGGCGGAGTTGCGGGCGGCGTTGACGCCGGTGGCGGAGCACCTGCGGGGGCAGCGGTAGGGATGCGGTGGGAGGGGCGGCGCGCGTGCGTCGCGCCCGCGGCGGTCCTGTTCCCCGCCCCTCCCCTCCCCTGAACCGGCGCGCCGCCCCGGACCCCGCGCCTCAAACGCCGGCGGGGCTGCATGTCGCTCCTGCCGCCGCGGATCCGTGACCGGACCCCGCTCCTCAATCGCCGGAGGGGCTTGATCGTGACCGCAGCGGTGCGAGCGCGGCCCGCGCGCCGGGAGAGACCCTCAGCCCTCGCCCGTCAGCCCCGCCACCAGCTCGTCGGCCGCCGCGTACGGGTCGAGGCGGCCGGCCACGATGCGTTCGGCGAGGGCGTCCAGGCGGCGGTCGCCGTGCAGGGTGCCGATGCGTTCGCGGAGGCGGGTGACCGCGATCGCCTCGACCTCGCGGGCGGCGCGGGCCGCCCTCCGTTCGCCGAGGACGCCGCGCTCCTCCATCCACGCCCGGTGCTTCTCCAGGGCCTCGACCACCTCGTCGACGCCCTCGCCCCGGGCGGCGACCGTCTTCACGATCGGCGGCCGCCAGTCGCCGGGGCCCCGGGACTCCCCGAGGCCCAGCATGTGGTTGAGCTCGCGGGCGGTGGCGTCGGCGCCGTCCCGGTCCGCCTTGTTCACGACGTAGACGTCGCCGATCTCCAGGATCCCCGCCTTCGCGGCCTGGATGCCGTCACCCATGCCGGGGGCGAGGAGGACGACCGAGGTGTCGGCCTGCGAGGCGATCTCCACCTCGGACTGGCCGACGCCCACCGTCTCCACCAGGATCACGTCGAAGCCCGACGCGTCCAGCACCCGGATCGCCTGCGGGGCCGCCCAGGCGAGGCCGCCGAGGTGGCCGCGGGTCGCCATGGAGCGGATGTAGACGCCCGGGTCGGACGCGTGGTCCGACATCCGGACCCGGTCGCCGAGCAGCGCCCCGCCGGAGAACGGCGAGGACGGGTCGACGGCGAGCACCGCGACCCGCCTGCCCTGCTTCCGGTACGCGGAGACGAGCGCCGACGTCGACGTGGACTTGCCGACGCCGGGCGAACCGGTCAGGCCGACCACGTACGCGTTGCCCGCCAGCGGCGCCAGGGCCGCCATCACCTCGCGCAGCTGCGGCGAGGCACCCTCCACCAGGGAGATGAGCCGGGCCACCGCCCGCGGTCCGCCCGCGCGGGCCTGCTCCACCAGGGTGGGGACGTCCACCATCACCGCTCCGCTCCGCTCGCCGCTTCTTTCCCGTACCGCTCTACTTGCCCGGCACGCGCAGGATCAGCGCGTCGCCCTGGCCGCCGCCGCCGCACAGCGCCGCCGCACCGGTGCCGCCGCCGCGCCGCTTGAGCTCCAGCGCCAGGTGCAGCACCACGCGGGCGCCGGACATGCCGATGGGGTGGCCGAGCGCGATGGCGCCGCCGTTGACGTTGACCTTGTCCGAGGTGACGCCGAGGTCCTTCATGGACTGGACGGCGACGGCCGCGAAGGCCTCGTTGATCTCGATGAGGTCCAGGTCCTCGACGCCGATGCCCTCCTTCTTCAGGGCGTGCCGGATGGCGTTGGACGGCTGCGACTGGAGCGAGTTGTCCGGGCCCGCCACATTGCCGTGGGCGCCGATCTCGGCGATCCACTCCAGGCCCAGCTCCTCAGCCTTGGCCTTGCTCATGACGACGACCGCGGCGGCGCCGTCGGAGATCTGCGAGGAGGTGCCCGCGGTGATCGTGCCGTCCTTGGCGAAGGCCGGGCGCAGCTTGCCCAGGGACTCCACCGTGGTCTCGGGGCGGATGCCCTCGTCCTTGGCGAAGAGGACCGGGTCGCCCTTGCGCTGCGGGATCTCCACCGGAGTGATCTCGGCCTCGAACAGGCCGTTCTTCTGGGCGGCGGCGGCGCGCTGGTGGGACTGGGCGCCGATCTCGTCCTGCGCGGCGCGGTCGAGGCCGAGGCGGGTGTTGTGCTTCTCGGTGGACTCGCCCATCGGGATGCTCTCGTAGGCGTCGGTGAGACCGTCGTACGCCATGGAGTCCAGCATCTCGATCGCGCCGTACTTGTGGCCCTCGCGGGACTTCGGGAGCAGGTGCGGGGCGTTCGTCATGGACTCCTGGCCGCCGGCCACGACGACGTCGAACTCACCGGCGCGGATGAGCTGGTCGGCCAGGGCGATGGCGTCGAGCCCGGAGAGGCACACCTTGTTGACGGTGAGCGCGGGGACGTTCATCGGGATGCCGGCCTTGACCGCGGCCTGGCGGGCGGGGATCTGGCCCGCGCCGGCCTGGAGCACCTGGCCCATGATCACGTACTCGACCTGGTCGCCGCCGATGCCGGCCCGGTCCAGCGCCGCCTTGATGGCGAAGCCGCCGAGGTCGGCCGCCGAGAAGCTCTTCAGGGAGCCGAGGAGCCGGCCCATGGGCGTCCGGGCGCCCGCGACGATCACGGAGGTGGTTCCGGTCGTTCCTGACATGAGGCACAGCCCCTTGGGTTGGATGTGAACGAGGGTTTACTTGAATGTACTGAGCGGTACCGCCCGCGTCATCCGGCAGCGGGTGTGATCGCGCGCACGTTGCGTAACCATCCGGAGCGCGCTGCACTGGTACCATGCTGACGCGAATCGACCACATCGGAATCGCCTGTACCGACCTCGACGCGACCGTCGAGTTCTACCGCTCGACCTACGGGTTCGAGGTCTTCCACACCGAGGTCAACGAGGAGCAGGGCGTACGCGAGGCCATGCTCAAGATCAACGATACGTCCGACGGCGGCGCCTCGTACCTCCAGCTCCTGGAGCCCATCCGGGAGGACTCCGCCGTGGGCAAATGGCTGGCCAAGAACGGCGAGGGCGTCCACCACATCGCGTTCGGCACGGCCGACGTCGACGGGGACGCCGCGGACATCCGGGGGAAGGGGGTCAGGGTGCTGTACGACGAGCCCAGGACGGGTTCGATGGGGTCCAGGATCACCTTCCTCCACCCCAAGGACTGCCACGGCGTCCTCACCGAACTGGTCACGGCGAAGACGGAGCACTGACCCCAGCCATACCCGCCCGGTAGAGTGGGCTCTTCCGGGCCGGGGCCGGGTCGGGGGCGCGCCGCGTCCCCAGCCGTTGATCTGTCACCATTCCCCGAACGTTGAGAGCTCGGGGAAGGATGGGACCGCGCAGTGCGGGGCTACGAACGCCAGGAGAGCCACCGAGCTGAAGACGACCATCTCTCGCGGTTCGAGGCCGAGATGGACCGGCTCAGGACCGACCGGGAGAAGGCCGTCCAGCACGCCGAGGACCTCGGCTACCAGGTCGAGGTCCTGCGGGCCAAGCTGCACGAGGCACGGCGCAGTCTGGCGATGCGTCCCGCCTACGACAGCGCGGACATCGGCTACCAGGCGGAGCAGCTGCTCCGGAACGCCCAGATCCAGGCCGAGCAGCTGCGCAGCGACGCCGAGCGCGAGCTGCGCGACGCCCGCGCCCAGACGCAGCGCATCCTCCAGGAGCACGCCGAGCACCAGGCCCGCCTCCAGGCCGAGCTGCACAACGAGGCGGTGCAGCGCCGCCAGCAGCTCGACCAGGAGCTGGCGGAGCGCCGCCAGACCGTCGAGTCCCACGTCAACGAGAACGTCGCCTGGGCCGAGCAGCTGCGGGCCCGGACGGAGTCGCAGGCCCGCCGCCTGATGGAGGAGTCCCGGGCCGAGGCCGAGCAGGCGCTCGCCGCCGCCCGGGCCGAGGCCGCCCGGCTGGCCGAGGAGACGCGTCAGCGCATCGGCTCCGAGGCGGAGTCCGCCCGGACCGAGGCGGAGTCGATCCTGTCGCGCGCCCGCAAGGACGCCGAGCGGATGCTCGCCGCCGCCGCCGGCCAGGCCCAGGAGGCCACCAGCCACGCGGAGCAGCTGCGGCTGACGACGACCGCGGAGACCGAGCAGACCCGGCAGCGGACGACCGAGCTGAACCGGGCCGCCGAGCAGCGCATGCAGGAGGCCGAGACCGGGCTGCGCGAGGCGCGTCTGGAGGCCGAGAAGGTCCTCGCCGAGGCCAAGGAGGCCGCGGTCAAGCGGCTGGCGTCCGCCGAGTCGCAGAACGAGCAGCGCACCCGGACCGCCAAGACGGAGATCGCCCGGCTGGTCGGCGAGGCGACCAAGGAGTCCGAGACCCTCAAGGCGGAGGCCGAGCAGGCGCTCGCGGACGCCCGTGCCGAGGCCGAGCGGCTGCGCGCCGAGGCGGCCGAGGCCGCGCGCACCGCCGCCGCCGAGGACGCGGCGGCCCAGCTCGCGAAGGCGGCCCGGTCCGCCGAGGAGATCCTGACCAAGGCGTCCGAGGACGCGAAGGCGGCCACCCGGGCGGCGGGCGAGGAGGCCGAGCGCATCCGCCGCGAGGCCGAGGCCGAGGCGGACCGGCTGCGCGGCGAGGCGGCCGAGCAGGCCGACCAGCTCAAGGGCGCGGCCAAGGACGACACCAAGGAGTACCGGGCCAAGACGGTCGAGCTCCAGGAGGAGGCGCGCCGGCTGCGCGGCGAGGCCGAGCAACTGCGGGCCGAGGCGGTCGCGGAGGGCGAGCGGATCCGGGGCGAGGCCCGCCGCGAGGCCCTCCAGCAGATCGAGGAGGGCGCGAAGACCGCCGAGGAGCTGCTCGCGAAGGCCAAGGCCGACGCGGAGGAGCTGCGCGGCACCGCGACCGCCGAGGGCGAGCGGGTCCGGACCGAGGCCACGGAGCGGGCCGCCGTGCTGCGCAAGCAGGCGGAGGAGGCGCTCGACCGGGCCCGCGCCGAGGCGGAGCAGCTGCGCACGGAGGCCGAGGAGCAGGCCGAGGCGGCGCGGACCGCGGCGGACCGGGCGGCCTCGGCGCTGCGCGAGGAGACGGAGCTCGCGGTCGCGGCCCGGCAGTCGGAGGCGGCCGACGAGCTGGCCCGGCTGAAGGACGAGGCCGGGGCCCGGGTCGCCGCGGCCGAGCAGGCGCTCGGCGAGGCGCGTACGGAGGCGGAGCGCATCCGGCGCGAGGCCGCCGAGGAGTCCGAGCGGCTGCGCGCGGAGTCCGCCGAGCGGCTGCGGACGCTTCAGGAGCAGGTGGAGGCCGAGGCCCAGCGGCTGCGCGACGAGGCCGCGGCGGACGCCTCGCAGTCGCGTGCCGAGAGTGAGGCCGTCGCCATACGGCTGCGCACCGAGGCCGCCACCGAGGCGGAGCGGCTGCGGACCGAGGCGCAGGAGAGCGCCCACCGGATGCGGTCGGAGGCCGCCGCGGCGGCGGAGCGGGTGGGCACGGAGGCCGCCGAGGCGCTGGCCGCCGCCCAGGAGGAGGCGAACCGGCGCCGGCGCGAGGCCGAGGAGACGCTGGACGCGGCCCGTTCCGAGGCGAGCCAGGAGCGCGAGCGCGCCCGTGAGCAGAGCGAGGAGCTGCTGGCCTCCGCGCGCAAGCGGGTCGAGGAGGCGCAGGCCGAGGCGCAGCGTATGACCGGCGAGGCGGAGAGCCGGGCGGCCGAGCTGGTCGCGGCGGCCGAGCAGACCGCCCAGCAGGTGCGGGACGCGGTCAGCGGGCTCCAAGAGCAGGCCGAGGCGGAGATCGCCGGGCTGCGCTCGACGGCGGAGCATGTCGCGGAGCGGACGAAGTCGGAGGCCCAGGAGGAGGCCGACCGGCTGCGGGCCGACGCGCACGCCGAGCGGGAGCGGGCGGGCGAGGACGCCTCGCGCATCCGCCAGGTGGCCAAGGAGGAGACGGACGCCGCGAAGGCGATGGCGGAGCGTACGGTCTCCGAGGCGATCGCGGAGTCCGAGCGGATGCGGGCCGACACCTCCGAGTACAGCCAGCGGATGCGCACCGAGGCCTCGGACGCGCTGGCGTCCGCCGAGCAGGACGCGGCGCGCAGCCGGGCGGAGGCCCGCGAGGACGCCAACCGGATGCGGACCGAGGCGGCGGCCCAGGCCGACCTGCTGGTGTCCGAGGCGACCGCCGAGGCCGAACGGCTGCGCACGGAGGCGGAGCGCCAGGCGGCCCGGACCGTGGACGAGGCGGCGGGCGACGCGGAGCGGATGCGGGCGGAGGCTTCGGCCACCGTGGGCTCCGCCCAGGAGCACGCGGCGCGCACCCGGGAGGAGTCGGAGCGGCTGCGGGCGGACGCGGAGGCGGCCGCCGAGCAGATGCGGGCCGAGGCGCGCCAGGAGGCGGACCGGCTGCTCGACGAGGCGCGCGAGGCGGCTTCGAAGCGCCGGGCGGACGCGGCGGAGCAGGCGGACCAGCTCATCGCCAAGGCCCAGGAGGAGGCGCTGCGCGCGGCCACGGAGGCCGAGGAGCAGGCCGACGCGATGGTCGGCGCGGCGCGCAAGGAGGCCGTGCGGATCACCTCCGAGGCGACGGTCGAGGGCAATGCGATGGTGGAGCGGGCCCGGACGGACGCGGACGAGCTGCTGGTCGGCGCACGCCGGGACGCCACGCAGATCCGGGAGCGGGCCGAGGAGCTGAAGACCCGCGCGGAGACCGAGGTCCAGGAGCTGCACGACCGGGCGCGCCGGGAGACGGCCGAGCAGGTCAAGACGGTCGGCGAGCGCGTCGACAAGCTGATGAAGGCCGCCACCGAGCAGCGCGAGGAGGCCGCGGAGAAGTCCAAGGAGCTGCTGGCGGACGCCAACTCGGAGGCGAGCAAGGTCAGGATCGCCGCCGTGAAGCGGGCCGAGTCGCTGCTGAAGGAGGCCGAGCAGAAGAAGGCCAGTCTGGTGCGCGAGGCCGAGAAGCTGCGGGCGGACGCCGAGGCCGAGGCCAAGCGGATGGTGGACGAGGGCCGGCGCGAGCTGGAGGTCCTGGTGCGCCGGCGCGAGGACATCAACACGGAGATCTCCCGTGTCCAGGATGTGCTGGAGGCGTTGGAGTCTTTCGAGACCCCCGCTGCGGGCGGTAAGGGCGGGGGCTCCGCACCGGCCGGCGGTGTCAAGGCCGGTGCCGCGGCGGGCACTCGATCGAGTGGCAAGCAGTCCGATGGGTAGCCGACGGGCCGTCGCCCGTGGTTGCCCATGGACCGTCCTCCCTCCGAGTGGCAAGGGGTAGAGGGTGTTCGCCACTCAAAAGGGGTGTCATTCTCCAGATCAAACCGGCATCTACTCGATGACACGCCGTTTCGGCCCCTAGGATTCCCTCTATCACCTCACCGGTCTCACTTCGACAGGAACCCCATGAGTGACCCTTCCTCCCCCTTCGGCTTCGAACTCGTGCGGCGTGGTTACGACCGCGGTCAGGTGGATGACCGCATTACCAAGCTCGTCGCCGACCGTGATAGTGCTCTCGCCCGCATCACATCGCTGGAAAAGCGCATCGAGGAACTGCACCTCGAAACGCAGAACGCCCAGGCCCAGGTGAACGACGCGGAGCCGTCGTACGCGGGTCTCGGCGCGCGTGTGGAGAAGATCCTCCGCCTGGCCGAGGAGGAGGCGAAGGACCTGCGCGAGGAGGCCCGTCGCGCCGCCGAGCAGCACCGCGAGCTCGCCGAGTCCGCCGCCCAGCAGGTGCGCAACGACGCCGAGACGTTCGCCGCCGAGCGCAAGGCCAAGGCCGAGGACGACGGCGTCCGCATCGTCGACAAGGCCAAGGGTGAGGCCACCGCGCTGCGCACCGACGCGCAGAAGGACGCGGCGCAGAAGCGGGAGGAGGCCGACGCCCTCTTCGAGGAGACCCGCGCCAAGGCCGCCCAGGCCGCCGCGGACTTCGAGACCAACCTCGCCAAGCGCCGCGACCAGTCGGAGCGCGACCTCGCGTCCCGCCAGGCCAAGGCCGAGAAGCGCCTCGCCGAGATCGAGCACCGCGCCGAGCAGCTTCGTCTGGAGGCCGAGAAGCTGCGTACGGACGCCGAGCGCCGGGCCCGCCAGACGGTGGAGACCGCGCAGCGCCAGTCCGAGGACATCGTGGCGGACGCCAACGCGAAGGCCGACCGCATCCGCAGCGAGTCGGAGCGCGAGCTCGCGGCCCTCACCAACCGCCGCGACTCGATCAACGCGCAGCTGACCAACGTCCGCGAGATGCTGGCGACGCTGACCGGTGCGGCGGTGGCCGCCGCCGGCACCCCCGCCGACGAGGAGCCCGCCTCGCGCGGTGTCCCGGCCCAGCAGACGCGCTGATTCCGCTTGCCGTACCCGCGTGCCCGGTTCCGCCCTTGTGGTGGCGCCGGGCACGCGGCCGTTCTAGCGTGAACGCATGATCGAGCTCGATGGCCTCACGAAGCGGTACGGGAACAAGGTCGCCGTCGACCAGTTGTCGTGCGTGATCAAACCGGGAATGGTGACGGGTTTTCTGGGCCCCAACGGGGCGGGCAAGTCCACCACGATGCGGATGATGCTCGATCTCGACAACCCGACCAGCGGTTCCGTGCGGATCGACGGCAAGCACTACCGCGAACTCGAGGAGCCGCTGAAGTACATCGGGGCTCTCCTGGACGCCAAGGCGATGCACGGCGGGCGCAGCGCGTACAACAACCTGCTCTGTCTGGCGCAGAGCAACCGCATTCCCGAACAGCGGGTGGCGGAGGTGCTGGAGACCGTGGGCCTGACCGCGGTGGCGAGGAAGAAGTCCAAGGGGTTCTCGCTCGGCATGGGCCAGCGCCTGGGCATCGCGTCGGCGCTGCTCGGTGATCCCCGGATCCTGATGTTCGACGAGCCGGTCAACGGCCTCGACCCCGAGGGCATCCACTGGATCCGCAACCTGATGAAGACGCTCGCCGCGCAGGGCCGGACGATCTTCGTCTCCTCGCACCTGATGAGCGAGATGGCGCTGACCGCCGACCATCTGATCGTGATCGGCCAGGGCAGGCTGCTCGCGGACACGTCGATGGCCGGCTTCATCCAGGAGAACTCCCGCAGTTACGTCCGGCTGCGCTCCCCGCAGCAGGAGCGGCTGCGCGATGTGCTGCACCAGGAGGGCGTCGTCGCCGTCGAGGCGGAGGGCGGTGTGCTGGAGGTGGACGGCGCCACCACCGAGGACCTGGGCGAGCTGGCCGCCCGGCACGCGATCACGCTGCACGAGCTGAGCGCCCAGCGGGCGTCGCTGGAGGAGGCGTTCATGCAGATGACGGCGGGCGCGGTCGAGTACCACGCGCACTCGGGGCCGGGCGGCGGCGCACCACCGCCCGAGGGCCAGGGGTGGGGCGAGGGCTGGGTCCAGCGGCCCGGCGGCGGAGAGGGGGCGTGACGATGGCTTCGGTCCCCGCGGTCCTGACCTCCGAATGGACCAAGATCCGCACGGTCTCCTCCACCACCTGGACGCTGATCGCGGCGTTCGTGGTCACCGTGGCGATGGGCGCGGCCCTGTGCGCGGTGATGAACGCGCAGTTCGACGACCTCAAGCCGGAGGAGCGGATCACCTTCGACCCCACGTTCATCAGCTTCTCCGGGATGATCCTCGGCCAGCTGGCGATGGTGGTGTTCGGGGTGCTCGTCGTCGGTACGGAGTACAGCTCCGGCATGATCCGCACCTCGCTGGCGGCCGTGCCGCGGCGGGCGACGTTCCTGTTCAGCAAGATGCTGGTGGCCGGGGTCCTCGCGCTGGTGGTCGGTCTGGTCACCAGCTTCGTCACGTTCTTCCTGGGCCAGGCGCTGCTGGGCGACCACGGGACGGACATCGGCGCGGACAACGTGCTGCGCGCGGTCGTCGGCGGCGGCCTCTACATGGGCCTGATCGCGCTGTTCTCCATGGGGGTGGCGGCGATGCTGCGCAGCTCCATGCTGTCGCTGGGCATCCTGATGCCGTTCTTCTTCCTGGTCTCGCAGATCCTCTCGGCGGTGCCGGGCGCCAAGAAGGTCGCCCAGTACTTCCCGGACCAGGCCGGCCGCAAGATCATGCAGGTGGTGCCGGACGCGATGAACAGCGACCCGGCGCCGTACGGGCCCTGGGCCGGCCTGCTGATCATGGTGGGCTGGGTGGCGGCCGCGGTGCTCGGCGGCTTCCTCGTACTCAAGAAGCGGGACGCCTGAGAGCCAGTGCGCAGGGGCGGCCCGGGACTCACCCCCGTAACGGCTTGGGCGGAACCGTCAAGGCGTGGATATCCTCCTAACTCTTACGGGGGCGTACGGCCGGACGGCGTGTGCCCCGACGACAGATAAGTCGATGGGGCTGGAGCATGATCGAGGCAGTCGGCCTGACCAAGCGCTATGGCGCGAAGACGGCCGTGTACAACCTTTCCTTCCAGGTGCGGCCGGGTGCCGTCACCGGGTTCCTCGGTCCCAACGGGTCCGGCAAGTCGACCACCATGCGCATGATCCTCGGCCTGGACCGGCCGACGGCCGGCCGGGTCACCATCGGCGGCCACGAGTTCCGGAACCTGCCGAACGCGCCCCGCCAGGTCGGCGCCCTGCTCGACGCCAAGGCGGTGCACGGCGGGCGCAGCGCCCACAACCACCTGCTCTCGCTCGCCCAGCTGGCCGGCATCCCGGAGGCCCGGGTGGACGAGGTGCTGGGCGTCGTCGGCCTCCGGGAAGTGGCCCGTAAACGCTCCAAGGGTTTCTCGCTGGGCATGGGGCAGCGTCTGGGCATCGCGGCGGCGCTGCTCGGTGACCCGCAGGTGCTGCTGTTCGACGAGCCGGTCAACGGCCTCGACCCGGAGGGCATCCTCTGGGTCCGCAATCTGATGAAGATGCTGGCGTCCGAGGGCCGCACGGTCTTCGTCTCCTCGCACCTGATGAGCGAGATGGCCCTCACCGCCGACCACCTGATCGTGATCGGGCGCGGCCAGCTGATGGCCGACATGAGCGTGAAGGACTTCATCTCGGCCAACTCGGCCGACTTCGCCCGGGTCCGCGTCCCGGACGAGACGCCGGAGCAGCGGGAGAAGCTGACCACCACACTCACCGAGGCGGGCGGCCGGGTCCTGTCGGAGCCGGACGGCGCTCTGCGCGTCACCGGTCTGGCGCTCCCCCGGATCAGCGACCTGGCCCATGAGTCGGACGTCCGGCTGTGGGAGCTCTCGCCGCACCAGGCGTCGCTGGAGGAGGCGTACATGCGGATGACGCAGGGCGCCGTGGACTACCGTTCGACGGTCGACCAGCGGGCCCACCTCCAGCAGCAGCCGCCGCATCCCGGCTACGGGCAGCAGCCGGGGTACGCCCCGCCGCCGCAGCAGCCCGCGCCGGACGTGCCGCAGCAGGGCTGGTACGCCCCGCCGCCGCCCGGACAGAACCCGTACGCGGCCGTCGCGCCGGCCCAGACGCCCGCGCCCGCGGCCCAGGCGCCGGCGCCCCCGGCCCAGACGCCCGCGCCCCCGGCCCAGGCCCCGGCGCCCGCCGCCCCCGCTCCCGCCCCGGCGGCGCCCGCCGAGGCCCCCGCCCCCGCAGACCTGACCAAGCGCGAGACCAGCGAGGACCCCCGATGACCACGCCGCCGACGCCGCAGGCGCCGTACCAGCAGCCCGCGCCGCAGCAGGCGTACCCGCAGCCGCAGGGGTACTACACCTCGCCGATCCCGCAGCGCCCCGCGACGCTCGGGGACGCGATCGCCTCGGAGTGGACCAAGATCCGGTCCGTCCGCTCGACCATGTGGACGCTCGGCGTCATGACCGCGCTGCTGCTGGTCATCGGGGTGCTCGCGGCCGTCGCCGTCTCCGCGTCCGACGCGGAGCTGAACGACACCCCGGTCCTGAGCCTCGGCTTCTTCGGGGTGCTGCTCGGCACGATCTGCGTGATCACGCTCGGCGTGATGACGATCGCGTCGGAGTACGGCACCGGCATGATCCGTACGACGCTGACGGCCTGCCCGAGCCGGGGCCGGGTGCTCGGCGCCAAGGCGCTCGTCTTCTTCCTGCTCACCTTCGTCCTCACCACGGTGATGACGTCCGTGGTCGCCCTGATCCAGTCGTCCATGCTGGACGGGGCGTCGCCGAGCGGCGAGGAGTGGCTGCGCGCCACGGTCGGCGTCGGGCTCTACGTGGCGACGCTGGGGCTGCTGGCGCTCGCGGTCGGCGCGCTGATCCGGCACTCGGCCGGGGCGATCACGCTGATGATCGGCGTGGTGCTGCTGCCGCTCGTGCTGGCCATCTTCATGTTCGCGTCGTCGCTTTCGACGCTCCAGGAGAAGCTGCTGGAGTACTCGATCCCCAACCAGCTGAGCGTCTTCTACGACAACTCGGTCACGTCGTCCGGAGGCCCGTCCGGCTGGGAGCCGCTGTGGATCATCCTCGGTGTGACGGCGGTCGCCATGGGCGGGGCGTACCTGTCGATGAACCAGCGCGACGTCTGAGGCCGCGCTCTAATAACGCGGCGCGTTCCGGGACCGCTGCACCTTCGTGGTGCGGCGGTCCCTCGCGTTCCAGCAGGCTTTGTGCCAGTGCCTGCGGTCGTCGACCCCGCTGTACTCGGACCAGGCCACCAGATGCGGCACTCCGGACGGGATCTCCTGGTCGCAGCCGGGGCAGCGGTAGCGCTTTCCGGCCGCGCTCGCGCCGCTGACCGGGCGCACCGACCACTCCTCGCCCCGCCACTCCTCCGTACGCCCTCCCCCGCCGTACCGGTCGCCCGACTCGCTCGCGCTGTCGTTGCGGCTCTCGCCGCCTCGGGGGCGGTTGCGGCGCGGGGACACGTTTTCACCTCACGGAACGGGCTGGGCAGGTGTCATCCAGCCTAGGGCCAATCGGGCGGGGTACCCGCCGTTCATGGCCCGGGGCGCGACGGGTTACCGGAAAATCGCAACAACTCCGTGCCGGACCGTGCCTTTGGCACGTGTCAGACGTTGTTGCCAGTAGGGGAGAGCCGCGTCGGCCGCAAGGAGGCAATTGGCGATGCGTGTCGGAACGTTCGTACTGGCGGCCCAGTTTCCGGGCCAGGGACCGGGGGAAGCGCTGCACCGCGCCATCCGGTCCGCCGAGGTCGCCGAGGAGTCCGGGCTCGACTCGGTCTGGCTGGCCGAACATCACTTCGTGCCGTACGGGGTGTGCCCGTCCGCCGTCACCCTGGCCGCGCAGCTGCTCGGCCGGACCCGCCGCATCCGCGTCGGTACGGCGGTGAGCGTGCTGCCCACGCAGCACCCGGTGGCACTCGGCGAGCAGGCCGCGCTGCTCCATCTGACCAGCGGCGGCCGGTTCAGCCTCGGGGTCGGCCGGGGCGGGCCGTGGGTGGACCTGGAGGTGTTCGGCGGCGGCCTGGAGGCGTACGAGAAGGGGTTCCCGGAGTCCCTGGGGCTCCTGCTCGACTGGCTGCGCGAGCCGCGCGTGGCGGGCCGGGGCGAGCGGTACGGCTTCCGCGAGGTCGCGGTCGTCCCCCGGGCCGACGAGCTGATCGGCGCGGACGGCGCCGAGGGGGCCGGTCCGGAGGTGATCGTCGCCTGCACCTCGCGCCGGACCGTGGAGCTCGCCGCCGACCGGGGCCTGCCGATGCTGCTCGGCATGCACTGCGGTGACCAGGACAAGGCGGAGATGGTGGCGCTCTGGCGGTCCCGCGCGCTGGCGGCCGGCCATGCGCCGGAGAAGGTGCGTGGGGCGGGGCATGTGTCGGCCGGGGTCGCCCAGATCGCCGACCGCACCGAGGACGCCGTCGAGACGCTGGTGAAGGCGATGCCGGGCTGGCTGCGCCAGGGGCTGGACGCGCATGTGACGGTGGACGGCCGGCACCGCGTGATGCGGGACCCCGTCGGGTACGCGGAACTGCTGTGCGGCCTTCATCCCGTGGGCACGCCGGAGCTCGCGGCCGAGCGCCTCGCCGTCACCGCCGAGCGCACGGGCATCACCCGCTTCGCGCTCCTGGTGGAGGGTTCCGGAGATCTCGTCGCCACGGAGGAGAACGTAGCGCGGCTGGGCACGGAGGTACGGCCACTCCTCGAATGACCCCCGCGCACGGCCGAAGGGGTGTACGGCGGCGTGCGCACGGAGCCGCCGCCCCGGACCAGTTGCACCTCCCGCGGCCCGGAACGGCGGCTGAAGCGTTCAGCAGTCCCGTAGTTCGGGCGACTGGTTGAGCAACTGGCCCCTCACCGAGGTGAACTTGGCCAGTCGGTCGTCGACCGAGGCGTCCAGCGGGAACACCGCGACGCGGTGGCAGTTCTGGAATGCGAGACGCACCCCGAAGTGCCGCTGCAGCGCTCCGCGTATCGCATCACTCGCGAGCGCGCGCAGCAGCTGACCACGTGCCTGCTCATTGGGCGGCGGCGTCTGGTTGTCGGCGAACTCCCCACCGTCGACCTTCAGCTGAGCCACCAACGAGCTGATCATCTCCCATGCGTAGGGCAGGGAGGTCCGGACGCAGTCGACGAAGTCGGCTTCGTCGACCTCGCCTCGCTCGGCCTGTTCCAACAGAGCCGGTGAGACGTCGAGCGACATGGGTTCTCCTCTCGCGGCCCCAGCGGATTACCGGAGCCTTACGGGCAGGGAAGAAGGCCGACGACGACGCAGCGTGCACGCACGGCGACCTCCCGCTTCCACGGTAAGGGCGCAGTCCAGGCCGCACCAGGAGATTGGGAACACAACCGGCCAATAACGAAGGGGTTCAAAGAGGGGCAAGACAGAAAGCGTCAACTCCGGAAGGGACGGGAGTGACGCATGGGTGAATCGCGCCGGGCCCTCGTTGTCGAGTAGCGTTGCCGACCATGCGTCTCGTCATCGCCCGCTGCTCCGTGGATTACGCGGGCCGGCTCACGGCCCACCTGCCCTCCGCTCCCCGCCTCATCCTGGTGAAGGCGGACGGGAGCGTGTCGATTCACGCCGACGACAGGGCGTACAAACCGCTCAACTGGATGTCGCCGCCCTGCACTCTGAAGGAGGGCAGCGGCGACACCGAGGGCGTCTGGACCGTGGTGAACAAGGCGGGCGAAAAACTGATCATCACTATGGAGGAAATCCTCCACGACTCAAGCCATGAACTGGGCGTCGATCCGGGGCTGATCAAGGACGGCGTCGAGGCGCACCTCCAGGAACTGCTCGCGGACCGCATCGAGACCCTGGGCGAGGGCTACACGCTGATCCGCCGCGAGTACTTCACGGCCATCGGCCCGGTCGACATCCTGTGCCGCGACGCGGACGGGCAGACGGTGGCCGTCGAGCTGAAGCGGCGCGGCGACATCGACGGCGTCGAGCAGCTGACGCGTTACCTGGAACTCCTCAACCGCGACCCGCACCTGGCCCCGGTCAAGGGCATCTTCGCCGCCCAGGAGATCAAGCCGCAGGCCCGCGTCCTGGCCACGGACCGCGGCATCGGCTGCGTGGTCCTGGACTACGACGCGATGCGCGGCATCGAGGACGACAAGCTGCGCTTGTTCTGAGCGGTGGGCGGGCTCCTCAAGCCCGTCCGGCGGTTGAGGACGGAACCCTCGGGCCGGGGAGCGGCGCCGTCGCGGACTACGCCCCCGACGGGCTGTCGCTCGCCTGCTCCGGCGTATCCGGCTTCGTGGGCGGCTCTTCCGGGTCCGGTTCCTCCGGGGTCGGGGAGTCCGTCCCGGTCTCCGTCGGCGTAGGAGTGGTGGCCGTCTTCGTGGGCGTCGGCGAGGCCGACGTGGGCTTCGGCGACGACTCCGTCGCGCGGGGCGACGACGGCGACCCCGGGGACGACGGCGTGTCCGGCGCCGAGGACGTCGCCGAGGGCGATACCCCGTCGGCCGGCGCCGTCCCGCTCCCCGTGGGCCCGGGCGTCACCGACGCCGACGCCGACGCCGACGAGGACGCGGACCCCGAAGGCGCCCCGCTCGTGGACGGCCCGTCCGCCGGCTCCCCGGTCTCCACATCCGCGTCGTAGACGCCGTCGTCGTCCGGCACCTCCTGCTCGGTCGACGTACCGGCCCCGCCCTGCGGGTCGCTGCTCGACGTCAGGCCGAGCGTCACCACGGTGCCGAGGACTCCGGCCAGCAGCACCCCGGCCCCGGCGGCGACCAGGTTGCGCCGGGCCCCGCCGATGAGGGCCAGCGGCCCGCCCCTCGCCGCACCCTTGCCGCCGCCCGCCGCAGGCGCGAGCACCGTCACCGGCTCCTGCCGGGGCACCACGGCGGTGTCGGCGAACGCGCTCGTCATCGAGACCGGGACGACGGTGGGCACCCCCAGCGGCGGCGACGCGGCGAACGCCCCGTCCTCCGCCGCCACCGGCCCGCCCCCGGCCCGGTCCTCGACCAGGGCGAGGGCACGCCGCCCGGACACCGCGCCGCTCTTGTCGGCGAGCGCCCCGCGCATGCTGATGGCGGTCTCCAGCTCGGCCCTGGCCCGGTCGGGGTGACCGGTGCAGAGCGCGAGGACGCCCAACTCGTGGTGGAAGTACGCCTCTTCCGCGACCTCACCGGCGAGCCGGCCGGCCTCCTGGCCGATCCGCAGGGCCCGCTCCCAGGCCCCCCAGTGCAGCCCGGCCGCGAAGGCGGGCGCCGCGCTGCGGGCGAGGAGCACGGCGGTGCTCGTCCCTCCGGCCCCCTCCCCCGGCACCAGCCGGCCCATCGCGGCGATGATCGCGTCGGCCTCGGCGGTCGCCCGCTCGGGGGTGACCGAGGGGTGCCCGGTCCACCAGGCGTAGTGCTGGGCGGCGGTGCGGGCCCGCTCGGCGGCGCCGTCCTCGTAGCCGGCGGCCGTCAGCTGGGCCAGGACCCCGGCGGCCAGCCGGTAACGGGAGCCGGACGGGGAGAGCAGCCCGCAGCCGGCCAGCTCGCCGAGGGCGGCGTCGGCATGGGTGTCCCCGACGAGCGCGGGCAGATGGGCCTGGTGCGGCACCTCACCGCCGAGGGCCACCGCGAACCGCAGCGTGTCACGGGCGGCGTCGCTCAGCCGGGAGGCGAGCAGGGCCGCGGGCGCCGCGCCCTCGCCGAGGCTGGGCAGCGGCACATCGGACTCCCCGGCCGCCTCGGGCGCGGGCGGCGCGTCGGCGGGCCGGTTCTCCAGATAGCCGTACTCGTCGTACACGCCGGCGTCGGTGCGCAGCTGGTCGCGCTGGCGCAGCAGCGCACCGGCCTGGACGAAGCGCAGGGGCAGGCCCTCGGACTCGAACCAGAGGTCTCCGGCCCAGTTGGCCTCCTCCTCGGTGAGCTGCCGTTCGACCACCCGGCCCATCAGGTCCGCGGAGGTGGCGCGGTCGAGGCCGGTGAGGAAGACCTCTTCGAGGGCGGAGTCGGCGTGGGGCGCGGGGGCCTCGGGCGTCGCGGCGAGCAGGAAGGCGCACTCGGGGGTCGCGTCGAGCAGTTCGTCCAGGGCGGCGCCGCCGAGCTCCAGGTCGTCCAGGACGACGACGGCGCCGGTGGAGCGCAGCGTCTCCAGCAGGAGCGCCCGGTCCGGCCGGTGCAGGGGGGCGTCGTGGACGGCGTCGAAGAGCGCGTACAGCAGGTCGGTGGTGGTGCGCTTGTGGCCGCTGAGTCGGACGACCCCGTCGGGCGCGAAGTCCGCGCAGTCGGCGGCGACGGCGTCGAGCAGGGCGGTACGGCCGGAACCCGCCGGTCCGGTGAGCCGGACGGAGCGGCCGCGGGCGAGGAGGCGGGTCAGCCGTTCGCGTTCCTCGTCGCGCCGCAGCAGCGGCAGCCGGGGGACGGGCGGGCCGGGCGGCACGGGGGGCGCCGCGGCGCGGGCGCGGGCGGTGCGCTCCGCGGGGGTGCGGCGCACGGGGGCGGCGGGCCGCTCACCGGGCGGGCACGGCTCGACCTCGCTGCCGTCGACGGGGTTGACGGTGAGCGTCAGGTCGCCGGCGACCAGGGTGACCATCCGGGCCTGCTGCGGTGTTTGCTGACCGAAATCCGGGGTCAGCGGATCGCGCGAAGGGCGGCGCCGGCCGGCCTCCTCGGAGAAGTCCCTGCTGTCATCGCCGAACTCTTCCGGCCCCCGGTGTATCGGGTCCATCGCCAAAGCCCCCAAGACGCGTCGAGCGCGGTTGTCCCTCCCGGCCTCGCACGTCCAGATGCCGCCCACGGTCCGGTGTCCGCCGGGTCGGGTCCGTCAATCGGCAGACGGCCGAACCCTAAACCTTCGCACAGTATCCACGACCATCCGGGGTGGCGCGCCGCCCCGAGATCACGGTCTCGTGAGGATTGTGTGCCTTCTCGCCGTACGGTCACCGAGGGGGCACGGGGTGTCCCCGTACGCCCTTCAGACGCGGGGCAGGGACTCCGCCGCGATCCCGCCCTCGATGGCGAGGATGCGGTGCAGCCGGGTGGCCACCAGCAGGCGTTGCATCTGCGGAGGCACGCCGCGCAGCACGAGGCGCCGTCCGGCGCGCCCGGCCCTGCGGTGTGCGCCCATGATGACGCCCAGCCCGGTGGCGTCCCACGAATCCAGCTCGGTCAGGTCGAGCACCAGATCGCCGACGCCGTCGTCCAGGGCCGAGTGCAGGACCGTACGGGCGTCCGCCGCGCTTCGGACGTCGAGGCGGCCCCCGACGACCAGCTCGGCGTGGTCGCCCCTGATGTGCATATGCGCTCCCCTGGAATGCTCCGTGGCCCGGTCCGTCTGTCCGAAACTGTCTCTGCCCCAACTGACTGTGCCAGCGACAGGGTAGTTGCCGTCTGTAAGCGAACCGATACCGAATTCACTCCGCAGAGTGATGCGGGACGGCCGCGAACGCTGATGGATCCGGTGGGTCCGGACGGCGTTCCCCCGAACGGCACCCGGCCAGGCTGACAGCGAATCAGCCGGACCGGACCGAAAATGATCAGTAGGTGTAGAAGCCCTGCCCGCTCTTGCGCCCGATGTCACCTGCATCGACCATCCGGCGCATCAGCTCCGGGGCGGCGAACTTCTCGTCCTGCGACTCGGTGTAGATGTTGTTCGTGGCGTGCAGCAGGATGTCGACGCCGGTGAGGTCCGCGGTCGCGAGCGGACCCATCGCGTGGCCGAAACCGAGCTTGCACGCGACATCGATGTCCTCGGCCGTGGCGACGCCCGACTCGTACAGCTTGGCGGCCTCGACCACGAGCGCCGAGATCAGCCGGGTGGTGACGAAGCCGGCCACGTCGCGGTTGACGACGATGCAGGTCTTGCCGACGGACTCGGCGAACTCGCGCGCGGCGGCGAGGGTTTCGTCGCTGGTCTTGTAGCCGCGTACGAGTTCGCAGAGCTGCATCATCGGAACCGGCGAGAAGAAGTGGACGCCGACCACGCGCTCCGGGCGCTCCGTCACGGCCGCGATCTTGGTGATCGGGATGGCGGAGGTGTTGGAGGCGAGCACGGTGTCGTCCCGGACGATCTTGTCGAGCGACCGGAAGATCTCGTGCTTCACCTCCAGCTTCTCGAAGACGGCCTCGACCACGATGTCCGCGTCGGCGACGGCGTCGAGGTCGGTGGTCGTGGTGATCCGGCCGAGCGCGGCCTCGGCGTCGGCGGCGTCCAGCCTGCCCTTGGAGACGAACCTGTCGAAGGAGCCCTTGATGCCGTCGCGGCCTCGGGTCAGGGCCTCGTCGGTGACGTCGCGCAGCACCACGTCCCAGCCGGCCTGCGCGGAGACCTGCGCGATGCCGGACCCCATGAGTCCGGCTCCGATGACGGCGAGCTTCCTGGCCACGTTGGCACCCCTCTGTACATGTTGTCGCTGGTTCTGGTCCATGCCCTTCGGCGGAGGTTAGTACCCGGGGCGGGCGCTGGGGCCGCGAAGAGATGCGCGTCACGTCTCAAATGACGGACATCACACCGGGGGGCGTCATTCGGCGGCGCGCCGGGCGTAGTTGAGCACCCTTTCGCCCAGCAGGTCCTCGATGTCGTCCAGCAGGACGAGCGCGTCCCGGGACACCTCGGCGGGCTTGCCGCCCGCCACCATCTCCTGCCCGATGTACGCCATGAGCGTGCTGTGGACCCAGGAGAGCTGACCGGCCACCAGGACCGGCGTGCGGTCCCCCGCCCCGGCGGCGCTCTCCTCCAGGAGGGTGGCCTCCAGGTGCCGCGCGGCCTCCTGCTGGATGTGCCAGAGGCGGGCCTTGAGGCTGTCGGCCTCCTCGATGACCCCCATGAAGCGCGCGTACCCCTCCATCAGACCGACGGTGGGCGACACGCTCTCGACCTGGACGCGCAGCTCCCGCAGCACGGCGTCGGCGGCGGACTCGCCCCTGTCGCGGCCCCTGACGTACCGCGAGAGGCGCTCCACGACCCCCGCGCTCCGGTCCAGGAACAGGTCCTCCTTGGCGGGAAAGTAGTTGTACACGGTGTTGACCGAGACGTCGGCGGCGTGGGCGATCTCGGCGATCGTCACCGCGTCGAAGCCCCGCTCCAGGAACAGGCCGGTGGCCACGTCCGAGAGGTGCTGCCTGGTCTGCCGCTTCTTGCGCTCCCTGAGTCCCTCAGCCATGGGTCCATCGTAGATCGCCTGGGGTTCCTTTAAATTTGGAGTCATTGCATTTTTGCAGTGACTCTGTTTTCGTGGGGCGCATGACCATCATCAGTACGTCCGGGCTCGCCCGGACCTTCACGGGCACGTCCGGCCCCGTCGAGGCCGTCCGCTGCCTCGACCTGACCGTCGCGGCCGGCGAGATCGTCGGCCTGCTCGGCCCCAACGGCGCAGGCAAGACGACCACCCTGCGCATGCTCACCACGCTGCTCGCCCCCACCGGCGGCGCGGCCACCGTCGCCGGCCGCGACCTGGTCGCCGACCCGGCGGGTGTACGCGCGCAGTGCGGTTACGTCGCCCAGTCGGGCGGGGTCGACCCGCACACCACCGTGCGGGAGGAGCTGGTCACCCAGGGCCGGATGTACCGGCTCGGCAAGGCGGCGGCGGTCGCCCGGGCCGTCGAACTCGCCGGGGAACTGGGCCTGTCGGACCTGCTCGACCGGCGGACCACGACCCTCTCCGGCGGCCAGCGCCGCCGCCTGGACATCGCCATGGGGCTCACCCACCGTCCGGCCGTGCTCTTCCTGGACGAGCCGACCACCGGGCTCGACCCGGGCAGCCGCGCCGACCTCTGGGACCTGGTGCGCCGCCTGCGCGACGCGCACGGCACCACCGTGGTGCTCACCACGCACTACCTGGACGAGGCGGACGCGCTGGCCGACCGGCTCGTCGTCGTCGACGGCGGCCTGGTGGCGGCGGAGGGCACCCCGGCCGCCCTCAGGACCCGGTACGCGGGTTCGCCCGACGCCACGCTCCAGGACGCCTTCCTGGCCCTCACCGGACGCACCCCCGCCGCCGACACCGCTCCCCTCGCGGTCTGATCCCCTCAGGAACGCCATGCTGCTGCACGACACCGCGCTGATCTTCGGGCGTTACGCCCGCCAGACCCTGCGCTCCAGGTTCCAGATCCTCTTCGGCATCCTGATGCCCCTGCTCTACCTGCTCTTCTTCGGCCCGCTGCTCACCGGGCTGCCGCTCGGCGGGGACACCGATTCCTGGCAGATCCTGGTGCCCGGCCTGCTGCTCCAGCTCGGCCTGTTCGGCGCCTCGTTCGCCGGATTCGGCCTCATCATCGACAAGTCGACCGGGGTGGTCGAGCGGATGCGGGTGACCCCGGTGAGCCGGGCGGCGCTGCTGCTGGGGCGGGTGCTGCGGGACGCGCTGCTGTTCGTGTTCCAGGCGGTGCTGCTGGTGCTCGTCGCCGTACTGATGGGGCTGCGGGCACCGCTGGCCGGGGTGCTGATCGGCTTCGCCTTCGTCGGCCTGCTGACCGTCTCACTGGCCTCGCTCTCGTACGCGCTCGCGATGCGGGTCTCGACGCCGCAGGAGTTCGGGCCCGTCGTCAACTCGCTCACCATGCCCGCCATGCTGCTGTCCGGCCTGATGCTGCCGATGACACTCGGCCCGAAGTGGCTGGACGTCCTCTCGCACTTCACGCCGTTCCGCTACCTGGTGGACGCGGTACGGGACGCGTACGCGGGCTCGTACGCCACCGCGCACATGCTGTACGGGGTCCTGGTCGCCCTGGGCTTCGCGGCGTCGGCCGTGACGGTGGGCACAGGTGTCTTCCGGAAGGCCGGGGCCTAACTAGGCTGGCCGCATGGTCAATCTGACGCGCATCTACACCCGTACCGGCGACACCGGCACCACCGCCCTCGGCGACATGAGCCGCACCGCCAAGACCGATATGCGGATCTCCGCCTACGCCGACGCCAACGAGGCCAACGCGGTCATCGGCACCGCGATCGCCCTCGGGCAGCTGGACGCGGACGTCGTGAAGGTCCTCGTCCGCGTCCAGAACGACCTGTTCGACGTGGGCGCGGACCTGTCCACGCCGGTGGTCGAGGACCCGAAGTACCCGCCGCTGCGGGTGGAGCAGTCGTACGTCGACAAGCTGGAGGCCGACTGCGACCACTACCTGGAGCAGGTGGAGAAGCTCCGCAGCTTCATCCTTCCGGGCGGCACGCCGGGCGCCGCGCTGCTCCACCAGGCGTGCACCGTGGTCCGCCGCGCCGAGCGCTCCACCTGGGCCGCGATGGAGGTGCACGGCGAGGTGATGAACGCGCTGACGGCGACCTACCTCAACCGCCTCTCGGACCTGCTGTTCATCCTGGCCCGGGTGGCGAACAAGGAGGTCGGCGACGTGCTGTGGGTGCCGGGCGGAGAGCGCTGAGCGACGCGGCTCAGCGTACGGCCGGGTCCTTGCGGGGCTCCTTCTTCGGGAACAGCGTGTAGCTCGCCGCGATCACCAGGTTGATCCCGATCACCAGCAGCATCGTCCGCTGCCAGGACCGCAGCGAGCTCACGTCCCCGTCACCGCCCACGTACCGGACGGCCGCCTGGAGCAGGGCCAGCGCGGTGGCGGCGGCCACGGTCCAGCGGGCGGCGGTCTTCCACTCGTACACCGCCCGCGCCTTCCCGTACTTCGGCGGCTTCACCGGCGGCGGGCCACCGGCGAACCGGTGGGCGACGCGGGCGTCGGCCCACTTGATGGTCGAGTGCCCGAGGCCGACCGTGAAGCCGATGTACACCGCGGCGAGCCCGTGCTTCCAGTCCGGCTCGGCGCCGTTCTTCAGGTCCACGGCGGTCACCGCGAGCAGGACGAGTTCCAGCACCGGCTCGCACAGCAGCACCGCGGCGCCCAGGCGCGGCCTGCGCGCCCCGTAGCGCAGCGCCAGGCCGGCGGCCAGCAGCACCCAGAAGGCGATCTCGCAGGCGACGATCAATGTGACGATCACGGGTCCGCTCCTTTTCGCTCCCTTCCAGCCTGGCCGCCGCGCGGGCCAGGATCGTCGGCCCAGGTGACGAAACCCGACTGCATACTTCGATGTAGTGCCGACTTCCTCCCTGCCCCGCCCGCACCGCGACGACGTGCTCATCGCGGCCCTCGGGCTGCTCGGCGGGCTGGTCCTCTGGCTGCTCGACCTCTACATGCGGACCGGTGACGTCCTTGGGGACACGCGCCTCCCGCTGGTCCCGCTCGTCGTGATGTCGGCGGCGGAGCTGCTGCGCAGGGCCTCGCCGCGCACCGCTCTGGGCGTCGGCACCGTCGCACTCCTCGCGGACCAGTGCACCCACGGCAATCTGGCCACCGTGGCGATGTACACCGACGTCATGTACGCCGCGGTGCTCTACGGAAGCCCGACGGCCGCCCGCCGCATCCCGGTGGCCACCTTCCTGGTCTCCCTCGTCGTCACCATCGGCTCGCTCGCCTGGTTCCGCAGCCCCGAGGCCCTGCTCACCGGCATCGTCACCGCCCTCGTCGTCTTCGTGCCCGCCCTCACCGGGGTCAGCGTCCGCAACCACCGGGACGCCGCCGAGGCAGCCCGGCTGCGCGCCGACCAGACCGCCCTGCTCGCCGAGATGGACCGCACCCAGGCGGTCACCGCCGAGCGGGCCCGGATGGCGCGCGAGCTGCACGACCTGGTCGCCAACCACCTGTCCGCGATCGCGATCCACTCCACCGCCGCGCTCTCCATCGGCGACCCGGAGACCTCCCGCACCGCCCTCGGGGTGATCCGGGAGAACAGCGTCGAGGGTCTGGCCGAAATGCGCCGCCTGATCGGGCTCCTGCGGACCGGGGCGGCCGATCCGGAGCCGAGCAGTTCGCCGACGCTCGGCTCGCTGGACGCGCTGATCGAGCAGCACCGGGCCGCCGCTGCGGACGGCGGGCTGACCTGCGTCCTGGAGGACACCAGGACGGGCTCCGAGCCCCTGCCGGCGCCCGTCGAGCTCGCCGCGTACCGCATCGTGCAGGAGTCCCTCACCAACGCGCTCAAGCACGCGGCGCCGGGCCGGGTCGCGGTGCGGCTCGGGCAGGCGGGGCGGCGGCTGACGGTGGAGGTGGACAGCGTGCTCGGCGGCGGGCCGGGGCCGCGCGCGCCGGGGTCGGGGGCCGGTCTGGTGGGGATGCGGGAACGGGCGGCGCTGCTCGGCGGGGAGTTCGCGGCGGGGCCGGAGGACGGGATCTGGCGGGTACGGGCGGAGCTGCCCGTGGACGAGGGAGAAGTGGGTTCATGACGATCCGAGTACTGGTCGCGGAGGACCAGACGGCGGTACGGGCGGGTCTGGTGCTCATCCTGGGCAGCGCGCCGGACATCGAGGTCGTCGGGGAGGCCGGGGACGGCGAGGAGGCGGTGCGGCTGGCCCGGGAGCTGCGGCCGGACCTGGTGCTGATGGACGTGCAGATGCCGCGTCTGGACGGCGTTTCGGCCACCCGCCAGGTGACCGGCGAGGGGCTGGCGGACGTGCTGGTGCTGACCACGTTCGACCTGGACGCGTACGTGTTCGGGGCGCTGCGGGCGGGGGCCTCCGGGTTCCTGCTGAAGGACACCGAGGCGGCGGGGCTTCTCGACGCGGTGCGCACGGTGGCGCGCGGCGAGGGGCTGATCGCACCGGCCGTGACGCGGCGGCTGATCGCGGAGTTCGCGGGGGCCACCGCCGTACGGGCCGTGGAGGCCCCGGACGCCTCGGTGCTGGAGGCGCTGACCCGGCGGGAGCGCGAGGTGCTCGGGTGCCTCGGCGAGGGGTTGTCGAACGCGGAGATCGCCGACCGGCTCTCCATGGCCGAGGCGACGGCGAAGACGCACGTCAGCCGGTTGCTGGGGAAGCTGGGGCTGCGCAGCCGAGTCCAGGCGGCCGTGCTGGCACAGGAGTTGGGCGTCTGAGGTTTATTCGCGGACGGCCGTGATCTTTGGTCTGGACCTCTTGACGATTGGTCCAGACCTTCTTAATCTCACCGAACACACACTGCGGTGAACCTGCCATGACAAAAGCGGGTTCAGGGCGGCGCAGGGTTGCAGTTCACGGACCACCCCGTATGTCCGGACCTCACCCGAGGAGCACCGTTGAGCACTGAGACCCCCCGCCGGACCCGATTCAGACTCGGGTCCGGTCGAGCCACCAGAACCAGAGCCGTCGCGGGCCTTTCCGCGCTGCTCCTTCCCCTCGCCGCCATGGTCGGCTTGGCCTCCCCCGCCGAGGCGGCGACCTCCGCCACGGCCACGTACCTCAAGAAGTCCGACTGGGGCACCGGATTCGAGGGCCAGTGGACGGTGAAGAACACCGGCACCACCTCCCTCAGCTCCTGGACCATCGAGTGGGACTTCCCCAGCGGCACGGCGGTCGGCTCCGCCTGGGACGCCACCGTCACCCACACGGGCAACCACTGGACCGCCAAGAACGTCGGCTGGAACGGCACCGTCGCACCCGGCGCCAGCGTCTCCTTCGGCTTCAACGGCACCGGCTCCGGGGGCGGCGCCGCCGCCAACTGCACGCTGAACGGCGCCTCCTGCGACGGCGGCCCCACGGTTCCCGGCGACAACGCCCCCTCGGCGCCGGGCACCCCCACGGCGAGCGGCATCACCGACACCTCGGTGAAGCTCAGCTGGACCGCGGCCACCGACGACAAGGGCGTCAAGAACTACGACGTCCTGCGGGACGGCGCGGTCGTCGCCACGGTCACCGGCACCACGTACACGAACACCGGCCTCACCGCGGGCACGGACTACTCGTACAGCGTGCGGGCGCGGGACACGGCCGACCAGACCGGTCCGGTCAGCGGCGCGGTCAAGGTCCACACCACCGGCGGCGGTGACGACGGCGGCAACGAGACCGGCGACAAGGTCAACCTCGGCTACTTCGCCGAGTGGGGTGTCTACGGACGCAACTACCACGTCAAGAACCTGGACACGTCCGGTTCGGCCGCGAAGATCACGCACATCAACTACGCCTTCGGCAACGTCCAGGGCGGCAAGTGCACCATCGGCGACTCCTACGCCGACTACGACAAGGCGTACACCGCCGACCAGTCCGTCGACGGCGTCGCCGACACCTGGGACCAGCCGCTGCGCGGCAGCTTCAACCAGCTGCGCAAGCTGAAGGCGAAGTACCCCCACATCAAGGTGCTGTGGTCCTTCGGCGGCTGGACCTGGTCCGGCGGCTTCGGCCAGGCGGCCCAGAACCCGGCCGCGTTCGCCGACTCCTGCTACAGCCTGATCGAGGACCCGCGCTGGGCCGATGTCTTCGACGGCATCGACATCGACTGGGAGTACCCCAACGCCTGCGGCCTGACCTGTGACACCAGCGGCCCGGACGCGCTGAAGAAGCTCACCTCGGCGCTGCGCACCAAGTTCGGCAAGGACTACCTGGTCACCGCCGCCATCACGGCGGACGGCTCCCAGGGCGGCAAGATCGACCTGGCGGACTACGCCGGCGCCGCGCAGTCCCTCAACTGGTACAACGTGATGACGTACGACTTCTTCGGCGCCTGGGACGCGAAGGGCCCGACCGCCCCGCACTCCCCGCTGAACTCGTACTCCGGCATCCCGATCGCCGGCTTCAACTCCGCCGACGCCATCGCCAAGCTGAAGACCCAGGGCGTACCCGCGTCCAAGCTGCTGCTCGGCATCGGCTTCTACGGCCGCGGCTGGACCGGCGTCACCCAGGACGCGCCCGGCGGCACCGCCACCGGCGCCGCCCCGGGCACGTACGAGGCGGGCATCGAGGACTACAAGGTCCTCAAGAACACCTGCCCGACGACCGGCACGATTGCCGGCACCGCGTACGCCCACTGCGGCACCAACTGGTGGAGCTACGACACCCCGGCCACCATCAAGTCCAAGATGGCCTGGGCGAAGAGCCAGGGCCTGGGAGGCGCGTTCTTCTGGGAGTTCAGCGGGGACACCAGCAACGGTGAACTCGTGAGCGCGATGAACACCGGCCTCAAGTAACCCGAGGCCCGGCCCCCGAAAGACGCCGGGGAGACAGGTCCGCCCCCTGTCTCCCCGGTTTTCGCATGCGGTACGCGGCTCAGGCCACGTTGACCCGCTGGCCGGGCGGGGCCGCCTCCAGCCAGGCGAGGAAGCCGGTCAGCGCGTCCTCGCTCATCGCCAGCTCCAGGCGGATGCCCCGGTGGAGGCAGCCGAGCACGATCGCGTCGGAGAGCAGCGCCAGCTCCTCCTCGCCCTCCGGCATCCGGCGGGCCACGACCTCGATCGCGGAGCGCTCAAGGACCCGGCGCGGACGCGGCGAGTAGCTGAAGACCCGGAACCAGTTCACCTTGTCGCCGCTGTACCGGGCGACGCCGTACACCCAGCCCTTGCCCGACAGGTCCGGTTCCTCGGATACGTTCCACCGGAGGCTGCAGTCGAAGGTCCCGCCGGAGCGCTGAATCAGCCGCCGGCGCAGACCGAAGACGAAGAGCCCCAGCGCGACCAGTGCGACGACCAGTCCGCCCACCCACAGCGCGAGGTACATCTCCACCGACCTCCTCGCGTCGTCGAGTGAACGGATTACCGTCCGTACGTCATCTGCATCCGCATCGCCTCAGCCGCGACACGGTCCGGAGGGGTCTCCGGCACGGGCCGCGGCTGAGGGTAAAGCCATGTCGTGAGGTGGCTAGGGTGCCGCCACCGCACGCAGTCGTACTTCGGCGCGCCGCTCGGAAGCGCCGTCCGTGTCCGACTTCGCCCGCTCGAGCGCACGCTCGGCGCGCTCGACGTCGATCTCGTCGGCAAGCTCCGCGATCTCCGCGAGAAGCGACAGCTTGTCGTCGGCGAACGAGATGAAACCGCCGTGCACGGCGGCGACAACGGTCGCGCCCTCGCTCGTACGGATCGTCACCGGGCCCGATTCCAGCACACCCAGAAGCGGCTGGTGACCGGGCATGACGCCGATGTCGCCGGACGTGGTGCGCGCGACGACCAGGGTGGCCTCGCCGGACCAGACACTGCGGTCCGCGGCGACCAACTCGACGTGCAGCTCAGCAGCCAAGGGTGGCTCCTCGGGTCACCACCCGGCGGTCGTGCCGGGTGTTGGGTCAATTCTACGGGGCGTGGTGAGGGGGACGGGACGCACCCGCCCCCCTCGGTGAGCCGGGGGCTCAGGAGACGCCGAGCTCCTTGGCGTTGGCCTTCAGGTCCTCGATGCCACCGCACATGAAGAACGCCTGCTCGGGGAAGTGGTCGTACTCACCGTCGCAGATCGAGTTGAACGCGGCGATCGACTCGTCGAGCGGAACGTCCGAACCGTCCACGCCGGTGAACTGCTTGGCGACGTGGGTGTTCTGCGACAGGAAGCGCTCGACGCGACGGGCACGGTGGACAACGAGCTTGTCCTCCTCGCCCAGCTCGTCGATACCGAGGATCGCGATGATGTCCTGGAGGTCCTTGTACTTCTGGAGGATCCCCTTGACGCGCATGGCGGCCTCGTAGTGGTCCGCGGCGATGTACCGCGGGTCCAGGATCCGGGACGTGGAGTCCAGCGGGTCCACGGCCGGGTAGATGCCCTTCTCGGAGATCGGACGGGAGAGAACCGTCGTCGCGTCGAGGTGGGCGAAGGTGGTCGCCGGCGCCGGGTCGGTCAGGTCGTCCGCGGGGACGTAGATCGCCTGCATCGAGGTGATCGAGTGACCGCGGGTCGACGTGATGCGCTCCTGGAGCAGACCCATCTCGTCGGCCAGGTTCGGCTGGTAACCCACCGCGGACGGCATACGGCCGAGCAGCGTGGACACCTCGGAGCCGGCCTGGGTGTACCGGAAGATGTTGTCGATGAAGAAGAGCACGTCCTGCTTCTGCACATCGCGGAAGTACTCCGCCATGGTCAGACCGGCCAGGGCGACGCGGAGACGGGTCCCCGGCGGCTCGTCCATCTGGCCGAAGACGAGCGCCGTCTTGTCGATGACGCCGGAGTCGGCCATCTCCTCGATGAGGTCGTTGCCCTCACGGGTGCGCTCACCGACGCCCGCGAACACCGACACACCGTCGTGGTTGTTGGCGACGCGGTAGATCATCTCCTGGATCAGCACGGTCTTGCCGACACCGGCACCACCGAACAGACCGATCTTTCCACCCTTGACGTACGGGGTGAGGAGGTCGATGACCTTGACGCCGGTCTCGAACATCTCGGTCTTGGACTCGAGCTGGTCGAAGTTGGGCGCCTTGCGGTGGATCGGCCAGCGCTCGGTGACCTCGGCCTCGGCCTCGGGCTTGTTCAGGATCTGGCCAAGGGTGTTGAACACCTTGCCCTTGGTGATGTCGCCGACGGGGACCGTGATGCCGGTGCCCGTGTCGGTGACCGGGGCCTGGCGGACCAGACCGTCGGTCGGCTGCATCGAGATCGCGCGGATCACGCCGTCACCGAGGTGCTGGGCGACCTCGAGCGTCAGCGTCTTGAGCTTGCCGTCCTCGGCCGGGTCGGCCACCTCGACGGTCAGCGCGTTGTAGATCTCCGGCATCGCGTCGACGGGGAACTCCACGTCGACGACCGGGCCGATGACCCGGGCGACGCGGCCCGTGGCAACGGCCGTCTCAACTGTGGTCGTCATTACTTGTCACTCCCCGCGGTCGCGTCGGCCAGCGCACTGGCACCACCGACGATCTCGCTGATTTCCTGGGTGATTTCGGCCTGGCGGGCCGCGTTGGCAAGCCGGGAAAGCGTCTTGATGAGCTCACCGGCGTTGTCGGTGGCCGACTTCATCGCGCGGCGGCGGGCGGCGTGCTCGGAAGCAGCGGCCTGCAGCAGCGCGTTGTAGATACGGCTCTCGACGTACCGCGGAAGCAGGGCGTCGAGGACGTCCTCCGCCGACGGCTCGAAGTCGAAGAGCGGCAGGATCTCGCCCTTGCCGGTCTCCTGCTCCGTGGCACCGAGACTGAGCGGCAGCATCCGGTCGTCGACCGGGTTCTGCGTCATCATCGACACGAACTCCGTGAAGACGATGTGCAGCTCGTCGACGCCGCCCTCGGCGGTCTCCTTGGACACCGCCTCGATGAGCGGGGCAGCCGCCCGCTTGGCATCCGCGTACGTGGGGCTGTCGGTGAAGCCGGTCCACGAGTCCGCGATCTTGCGCTCGCGGAACCCGTAGTAGGCGACACCCTTGCGGCCGATCACGTACGTGTCGACCTCCTTGCCCTCACCGCGCAGCCGCTCGGTCAGCTTCTCCGCGGCCTTGATGGCGTTGGAGGAGTAACCGCCGGCCAGACCGCGGTCGCTCGTGATGAGCAGGATCGCGGCCCGGGCCGGGGACTCGGCCTCGGTGGTCAGCGGGTGCTTGGTGGTGGAGCCGGTCGCCACCGCGGTCACCGCGCGGGTGAGCTCGGTCGCGTACGGCGTCGACGCCGCCACCTGGCGCTGCGCCTTGACGATGCGCGAGGCGGCGATCATCTCCATCGCCTTGGTGATCTTCTTCGTGGCGGTGACGGAGCGGATGCGGCGCTTGTAAACGCGAAGCTGAGCGCCCATCGATCAGCCCTCGCCCAGGAGCTTGCCGTCCGAGGTCTCGAACTGCTGCTTGAACGCGGCGACGGCGTCGGCGATCGCCTCAAGCGTGTCGTTGGACATCTTGGCGCCCTCGCGGATGCTGGTCAGGAGGTCCTTGCGCTCGCGGCGCAGGTACTCCAGCAGCTCCGTCTCGAAGCGGCGGATGTCCTCGACCGGGACGTCGTCCATCTTGCCGTTGGTGCCGGCCCAGACGGAGACGACCTGCTCCTCGACCGGGAACGGGGCGTACTGCGGCTGCTTCAGCAGCTCGACCATGCGCTTACCGCGCTCCAGCGACGCCTTGGAGGCCGCGTCCAGGTCGGAACCGAAGGCGGCGAACGCCTCCAGCTCGCGGTACTGGGCGAGGTCCACGCGGAGCCGGCCGGACACCTGGCGCATGGCCTTGTGCTGGGCGGAGCCACCGACGCGGGAGACCGAGATACCGACGTTCAGGGCCGGACGCTGGCCGGCGTTGAACAGGTCGGACTCCAGGAAGCACTGGCCGTCGGTGATGGAGATGACGTTGGTCGGGATGAACGCCGACACGTCGTTCGCCTTCGTCTCGACGATCGGGAGACCCGTCATCGAACCGGCACCCATGTCGTCGGAGAGCTTGGCGCAGCGCTCCAGCAGACGCGAGTGGAGGTAGAAGACGTCGCCGGGGTACGCCTCACGGCCCGGCGGACGGCGCAGCAGCAGGGAGACGGCACGGTAGGCGTCGGCCTGCTTCGAGAGGTCGTCGAAGATGATCAGGACGTGCTTGCCCTGGTACATCCAGTGCTGGCCGATGGCCGAGCCGGTGTACGGCGCGAGGTACTTGAAGCCGGCCGGGTCGGACGCCGGGGCGGCGACGATGGTCGTGTACTCCAGCGCACCGGCCTCTTCGAGGGCGCCGCGCACGGAGGCGATCGTCGAGCCCTTCTGACCGATGGCGACGTAGATGCAGCGCACCTGCTTGTTCACGTCGCCCGAGCGCCAGTTGTCGCGCTGGTTGATGATCGTGTCGACGGCCAGCGCGGTCTTACCCGTCTGACGGTCGCCGATGATCAGCTGACGCTGGCCGCGGCCGATCGGCACCATGGCGTCGACGGCCTTGTAGCCGGTCTGCATCGGCTCGTGCACCGACTTGCGGACCATGACGCCAGGGGCCTGCAGCTCGAGGGCGCGGCGGCCGTCGGTCGCGATCTCGCCGAGACCGTCGATCGGGTTGCCGAGCGGGTCGACGACGCGGCCGAGGTAGCCCTCGCCGACGCCGACGGAGAGCACCTCACCGGTGCGCTGCACCGGCTGGCCCTCCTCGATGCCGCTGAACTCGCCGAGGACGATCGCACCGATCTCGCGCTCCTCGAGGTTGAGGGCGAGACCGAGGGTGCCGTCCTCGAACTTCAGCAGCTCGTTCGCCATGGCGGAGGGCAGGCCCTCCACCTTCGCGATGCCGTCGCCGGCAACGCTGACCGTACCGACCTCCTCGCGCGAGGCCGCGTCCGGCTTGTACGACTGGACAAAGTTCTCCAGCGCGTCCCGGATCTCCTCCGGCCGGATCGTGAGCTCCGCCATCTGGGTTCCCTGCTCTCCTTGTTGGGCCCGAAGTTTCTTAAGGGGGTCTGGGGGCCGACCCCCAGGAATCTTCTGCAGTTTCTGCACGGCCCAACCGGGCCGCTGGTCTTGCTCTGTTCTGTTGCTCCGCGCTTGCGTCAGCCGGCCATGCGGCGGGTCGCCTCGTCGAGGCGGTCCGCGATGGTGCCGTTGATGACCTCGTCGCCGACCCGCACCGCGATCCCGCCGAGGACCGAGGGGTCCACGTCGAGGTTCAGGTGCATCTGGCGGCCGTAGATCTTCGCCAGGGCGGCACCCAGGCGGTGCTTCTGCCGGTCGCTGAGCGGCACCGCGGAGGTGACGATCGCGACCATGCGCTCCCGGCGCTCCGCGGCCAGCTTGGAGAGGGAGTCGAGTCCCGCTTCCAGGCTACGTCCACGCGGCTGGGTGACAAGCCGCACGATGACGCGCTCGGTGGCGGGCCGCGCCTTGCCGCCGAGCAGGCTGCGGAGCAGCTCGCCCTTGGCGGCGGGGGTCGCGGTCCGGCTGGTGAGCGCGGCACGCAGGGCGGTGTCCGAGGCGACGATGCGGCCGAACCGGAAGAGTTCGTCCTCGACGTCGTCCAGGGCACCGTTGCGCTGGGCGGCGGTGAGGTCGGCGGTGTTCGCCAGCTCCTCGACCGCGTCGACCAGGTCACGCGACTGCGACCAGCGCGAGCGGACCATGCCGGAGACCAGGTCGACGGCTTCGCCGCCCACCTGTCCGCCGAGCAGGCGGCCTGCCAGCTCGGCCCTGGCCTCGCCCGGCTGCGCCGGGTCGGTCAGGACCCGGCGCAGCGACACCTCGCGGTGCAGCAGCGCCGTGACGCCGGCCAGGTCCTCGGCGAGCTTCGCCGCGTCGACCGACGTGGAGTCGGTCAGCGCGTCGAGGCGCTCGCGTGCGGCAGCCAGTGCCTCGCGGCTCGCGCTGTTCATCGGACGGCCTCGGCCTTCGCTTCGAGCTCGTCGAGGAAGCGGTCGACGGTGCCACTCTGCCGGGCGTGGTCCTCCAGGGACTCACCGACGAGCTTGCCGGCCAGGTCGGTGGCGAGCTTGCCCACGTCCTGGCGCAGCGCGGCGGCGGCGGCCTTGCGGTCGGCCTCGATCTGGGCGTGGCCGGCGGCGACGATCTCGTCGCGCTGGCGCTGGCCCTCGGCACGCATTTCCTGCAGGATCACGGCGCCCTGCTCCTGCGCCTCCTGGCGCATACGAGCGGCTTCGTGGCGGGCCTCGGCGAGCTGAGCCTTGTACTGCTCAAGAACGCTCTGGGCCTCGGTCTGGGCCGCATCGGCCTTCTCGATACCGCCTTCGATGGCCTCGCGGCGCTCTTCCAGAACCTTGTTGATGTTCGGGAGGAGCTTCTTGGCGAGGAAGCCGAAGACGATGACGAAAGCGATGAGGCCAATGACGAGCTCAGGGATCGGCGGAATGAGCGGGTTTTCCGCTTCCTCCGCCGCGAGCTGAACCAGGGGGTTCACGTCAGTGCCTTCCGTCGAATGGGCTGTTCGCGACCGGTCAGGAGGTCGGGTAGACGAACGGCATGACCAGACCGATCAGGGCGAGCGCCTCACAGAAGGCGAAGCCGAGGATCTGGTTGGCGCGGATGAGACCGGCAGCCTCGGGCTGACGGGCGAGCGCCTGGGTGCCGTTACCGAAGATGATGCCGATGCCGACGCCGGGGCCGATCGCGGCGAGGCCGTAACCGATCGAGCCGAGGTTGCCCTTGATTTCGACGCCGGCGGCGAGGGTCTGGAGAGCGGACATGCCGGTTCTTCCTTCTCTTTCAATGTCCGGTGGGGGTTGGCCACCGGGTGCTTCAGGAGTGGGGTGCTCAGTGGCCCTTGGCGAGAGCGCCCTGGATGTAGCTGCAGGCCAGCAGCACGAAGACGTAAGCCTGGACAGCCTGGATGAAGAGTTCGAAGGCGGTCATCACGATGACCATCACGAACGACACGCCTGCGTAGGCGATCCCGATGCCGTTGAGCATGTACCAGCTGGCGATCGTGAAGAGCAGCAGGAGCGTGTGGCCCGCGAACATGTTGGCGAAGAGCCGGACCGCGTGCGTGAACGGCCGGACCAGCAGGTTCGAGAAGAACTCGATGGTCATCGAGAGCGGCAGGACCCCGCCGAGGCTCTTGTCGTAACCCGAGAAGTTCTTGAGGGCTCCGACGAAGCCGTGCTTCTTGAAGGTCAGGCCGACCCACAGGAGGTAGACGATCGCGGCGAGAATCGCCGGGTACGAGATGATCGCCGTCACGGGGAACTGGGCAACCGGAATGATGGACCAGAGGTTCATCATCCAGATGACGAAGAACAGGGAGACCATCAGCGGGACGTACTTCTCGCCGTCGCGCTTGCCGATCGTCTCGTAGACGATGCCGCGGCGGATGAAGTCGTATCCGGCCTCGGCCGTCATCTGGAGCTTGCCGGGCACCAACTTCGGCTTGCGGAAGGCGGCCCAGAAGAAGCCCACGATGATCACCGAGCCGAGCAGGGCCAGCAGCATCGTCTTGTTGAAGTACAGGTTGCTGTCCGCGTCGCCCCAGAGGGGCTCGAACAGGAACGAGTGCAGGCCGGGTGCCGGAAAGCCACAACCGTCGAAGAGGTGGCAATCGGTCTCGAAGGCGAGCACCTGTGTCGGGTCAGCACTCACCGCGGGCTCCTTCAGCGTGGCGCATAGGTACGGCAACCTCGTTGTGTCGGCGCGGCGCGCAGCCGCGGTTCGGCACTGGACTGGTGTTTCGGATGTGTGAGCGGCAGTCAGGCATGTGAGCCTCGCGATCGAGCAGGCGTCAGCTCACATGCACGCGCCCGCAGTGCCGCAGTTGGAACCGGACGATAGCAGGGTCCTGACCCCGCACTTATTCCGCCCCTACCCTTCACGCGTCGGACCCCGGTTTCCCGGCCTTGTCGGCCTTGTCGGATTCGGGTTCCACGTAAAGGATCTTCGCCTTCATGTGCGCACGCGCCTGTGCGCCGATCCACACGAGGGTCGTCGCGACCAGGGTGATCGCGAACGCCTTCGGGTTGAACAGCGAGGTGTTCTTGAATACGGCGACGAAGATGAAAAGCAGCAGGAGCTGCGCCGTGTAGAGCGCGAGCCCCATCGCCTGGAAGAGGTGGGGCATGGACCTGGCGGTCCGTTGCAGGACCAGGAGTCCGATCCCCATGAAGAGGATGACCACGATCGTCCCCACGATCGCGCCCAGGGCTCCCTTGCCACCGGCGACGCCAGCGCTGATCGCGGCGGCTACGGCGCCGGCGACAGCGGTGGGTACGGCGGTCTGGAGGAGAGTCCGGACGTCGTTGGACGGCATGGCGGCAGCTCCGCTTGCAGGGGGTGGGCAGTGTGTCGTCATGGACGAGCGTAGGCCCGGTCCGAGTCGATGCCTCGGGCCGATGGACCGTGCTACATCAGGTCCTTCGGCTCTGTCACCGGGCTTCGTGAACGGTATCACAAACTATTTGATGAGGTCTTTACCAAGAAAGTGTGCTTGCTGTCACACGTGAGGGCTAACGAGCACGTGTGAGCGAGGCGCAGCTTCGCTTTGTCTGCTAATGGGTACCGGTGACCGGTTCACCGGCGGGGGGAACCGGCCGCCCCGCGGTCCGCTGTACGCGAACGGTGGCCGATCGCGGTCGCCCCGTTGACGCCCGAGACACCCGCGGCGACGGGCGCCCCGGCAGCTGCCTCACGCTCCTCGGAGGCACCACCGGTCCCACCCGTCGCACCCGTCTCCATCTGGCCGCCCACGGGCCCCTGTTGGCCCTCCGCGGCCTCCTGGGACGCCGCCCCCGGCCCCTCCCGGCGACGCCTTCTGCGGCGGTAGCGCGGCGGCACGAAGCGTTCCGCCCAGCGCGGTGCGCGCGGGGTGAACGCGGGCAGCAGGAGCAGGATCAGCCCGAGCGCGCTCAGCCCGACGATCACGATCACGATCCACAGGGACGTCGAGTGCACCGAGTACCCCACCGCGCCGAAGGCGATCAGCGCCGACCAGAAGTACATGATCAGCACCGACCGGCTGTGCGAGTGGCCGATGTTGAGCAGCCGGTGGTGCAGGTGGCCCCGGTCCGCCGCGAACGGCGACTGGCCGTTCCAGGTGCGCCGCACGATCGCCAGCACCAGGTCGGCCGCCGGGATCGCGATGATGGTCAGCGGCAGCAGGAGCGGGATGAAGACCGGGAGCATCGCGTGGGTCGCCTGGCGCTCACTGCCCTCGAAGAGCCTCATGTTGTCCGGGTCGACCTGCCCCGTCACCGAGATCGCGCCGGCCGCCAGGACGAGGCCGATCAGCATCGACCCCGAGTCGCCCATGAAGATCCGCGCGGGATGCATGTTGTGCGGCAGGAAGCCGAGGCACATGCCCATCAGGATCGCCGCGAACAGTGTCGCCGGGGCGGCGGCCTCGATCGTGTGCCCGTACCAGAGCCGGTAGGTGTACAGGAAGAACGCGGCGGCGGCGATGAGCACCATGCCCGCCGCGAGCCCGTCCAGGCCGTCCACGAAGTTGACCGCGTTGATGGTGATGACGACCAGCGCCACGGTGAGCAGCGTGCCCTGCCACGGAGTGAGGGCCACGGTGCCGACGCCCGGGATGGGCAGCCACAGGATCGTGAGGCCCTGGAGGACCATGACGGCGGCGGCGAGCATCTGCCCGCCCAGCTTGATCAGGGCGTCGATCTCGAACTTGTCGTCCAGGACCCCGATCAGCCAGATCAGCGCCGCCCCGGAGAGCAGCGCCCTGGGTTCGCTGGAGAGCTCGAAGACCCCGTCGAGGTTGGCGAGGTGGTTGGCGACGATGAGCCCCGCGCACAGGCCGCCGAACATGGCGATGCCGCCGAGCCTCGGGGTCGGTTCGCGGTGGACGTCGCGCGCGCGGATCGCGGGCATCGCCCCGACCGCGATGGCGAACTTGCGCACCGGACCGGTGAGCAAGTAGGTCACAGCGGCCGTGACACAGAGTGTCAGCAGGTAATCACGCACGGGCTGCCCCACAGATATCGCCGGCCATCTCAGCCCACACCTTAACTAGACAGGTCCCATGGTTGAGGACACGGAGTCGTCCGCGATGGTTGCACGGCACCGCTCGGGAAGATCGTCGAGGGCCCCCGCAGGACGCCCGCCGCGGGGTCAGCGGGACGCGGAGACGCCGGTCAGCGCGGTGACGACCGGGTCCAGCGCCTGGCTGATCTCGTCGCCGATGGAACGGAAGAACGTGATCGGGGCACCGTACGGGTCGTGGACCTCGTCGGCGTCCGCGGTCGGGGCCAGCAGCCAGCCCCGCAGCGCCGCGGCGGCCCGCACCAGGGCGCGGGCGCGCTCGACCACGCCCTCCTCGCCGGCGTCGGGCAGGGTGGCCGGGTCTATGGCCCGGACCAGCCTGGTGAACTCCTTGAGCGTGAAGGTGCGCAGCCCGGCCGAGTGGCCCATGGAGATGACCTGGGCGCGGTGGTCGCGGGTGGCGGTGAGCACGAGATCGGCACGGATCACGTGCTCGTCCAGCAGCTCACGGCCGGTGAAGCCGGTGGCGTCGGCGCCGAAGTCGGCGAGGACCACCTCGGCGTTGGCCTCCATCGGGGCGCCCTCGTGGCCCCAGGTGCCGGCGCTCTCCACGATCAGCCCGCCCTGGAGCGGGTCCCCGAGCCGGTGCACCAGGGCATGCCGAGTCAGCCGCTCGGTGATCGGCGAGCGGCAGACGTTGCCGGTGCTGACGTGGAGGATGCGGAAAGTGTCGGGCCGCCCCGCTATGCCACGCCCCTCGGGGGCGGTCAATTGGCCACCTCGAGGTCGGGTACCACCTTGCGCAGCTCCTCCGCCGAGAGCGCTCCGGCGCGCAGCAGGACTGGCACCTTGCCGGTGACGTCGACGATGGAGGAGGGCACGATGCCGGGGGTCGGGCCGCCGTCGAGGTAGACGGAGACGGAGTCGCCGAGCATCTCCTGGGCGGCGTCGCAGTCCTCCGGCGAGGGGTGGCCGGTCAGGTTGGCGCTGGACACGGCCATCGGGCCGACCTCGGTGAGGAGCTCGATGGCGACCGGGTGCAGCGGCATCCGGACGGCGACCGTCCCCCGGGTGTCGCCGAGGTCCCACTGGAGCGACGGCTGGTGCTTGGCGACCAGGGTCAGGGCGCCCGGCCAGAACGCGTCGACCAGCTCCCACGCCTGTTCGGAGAAGTCCGTGACCAGGCCGTGCAGGGTGTTCGGGGAGCCGATGAGGACCGGCGAGGGCATGTTGCGGCCCCGGCCCTTGGCCTCCAGGAGGTCGCCGACCGCCTCGGCGGCGAAGGCGTCCGCGCCGATCCCGTACACGGTGTCGGTGGGCAGCACGACGAGCTCGCCGCGGCGGACGGCCGACGCGGCTTCGCGCAGCCCCGTCGTGCGGTCGGTCGCGTCGTTGCAGTCGTATCGCCGTGCCATCAGCCGGCCTCCTCAAGCATGTACGGGTAGGGCTGGTACGGGTGACGGCCCCCGGTCACGGCATCGCCTTGCGGGCGGTGGCGAACCGGGGGCGCCTGTTGAGGTCGGGGTGGTCGGCGGCATCGGCCCAGCCCCGCTCCTCGGTGAAGATCCAGGGCACCTGGCCGCCCTGGGTGTCGGCGTGCTCGATGACGACGAGGCCGCCGGGGCGGAGCAGGCGGTGCGCGGTGCGCTCGATGCCCCGGATGGTGTCGAGGCCGTCCTCGCCGGAGAACAGCGCCATCTCGGGGTCGTGGTCGCGCGCCTCGGGCGCCACGTACTCCCACTCGGTGAGCGGGATGTACGGCGGGTTGGAGATGACCAGGTCGACCTGGCCGTCCAGCTCGGGCAGGGCCGTGAGCGCGTCGCCGCGGTGGACGGTGACGCGCGAGTTCTCGGCGTTCTTCCTGGTCCACTTCAGGGCGTCCTCGGACAGCTCCACGGCGTGCACGCGGGAGCGCGGGACCTCCTGGGCCATGGCGAGGGCGATGGCGCCGGAGCCGGTGCACAGGTCCACGATCAGCGGCTCCACGACGTCCATCGCGCGGACGGCGTCTATGGCCCAGCCGACGACCGACTCGGTCTCGGGGCGGGGCACGAAGACGCCGGGGCCGACCTGGAGCTCCAGGTAGCGGAAGAAGGCGCGGCCGGTGATGTGCTGGAGCGGTTCGCGGGCCTCGCGGCGGGCGATGGTCTCCCAGTAGCGGGCGTCGAAGTCGGCGTCCGGCACGTTGTGCAACTCGCCCCGCTTGACGCCGTGCACGAACGCGGCGAGTTCCTCGGCATCGAATCTCGGTGAGGGAACACCGGCGTCGGCCAGCCGCTGGGTGGCCTGGGCCACCTCGGCGAGCAGCAGGTTCATCGCGGTTCTCCGTACGGGTTCACGAGCGGGTCGGGGCGGGCGGTGGGCTCAGGCGGCTGCCAGCTTGGCGGCGGAGTCGGCGTCGACGCACGCCTGGATGACCGCGTCGAGGTCGCCGTCGAGCACCTGGTCCAAGTTGTACGCCTTGAAGCCGACACGGTGGTCCGAGATCCGGTTTTCCGGGAAGTTGTACGTCCGGATCTTCTCGGACCGGTCGACCGTGCGCACCTGGCTGCGACGTACGTCCGAAGCCTCCTGCTCGGCGGCCTCCTGGGCGGCGGCGAGGAGCCGGGAGCGCAGGATGCGCATCGCCTGCTCCTTGTTCTGGAGCTGGCTCTTCTCGTTCTGGCAGGACGCGACGACGCCGGTCGGGAGGTGCGTGATGCGGACGGCGGAGTCGGTCGTGTTGACGGACTGGCCGCCGGGGCCGGACGAGCGGTACACGTCGATGCGCAGGTCGTTGGCGTGGATCTCGACATCGACCTCCTCGGCCTCGGGCGTCACGAGGACGCCGGCGGCGGAGGTGTGGATGCGGCCCTGGGACTCGGTGGAGGGCACGCGCTGCACGCGGTGCACCCCGCCCTCGTACTTCATCCGGGCCCAGACGCCCTGGCCGGGTTCGGTGGCCCCGTTGCCGCCCTTGGTCTTCACGGCGACCTGGACGTCCTTGTAGCCGCCGAGCTCGGACTCGGTGGAGTCGATGATCTCGGTCTTCCAGCCGACGCGCTCGGCGTAGCGCAGGTACATGCGCAGCAGATCGCCGGCGAACAGCGCGGACTCGTCGCCGCCCGCCCCGGCCTTGATCTCCAGGAGCACGTCCTTGTCGTCGCTGGGGTCCCGGGGGACGAGCAGGAGGCGGAGCTTCTCGGTGAGCTCCTCGCGCTGCTGCTCCAGCTCCTTGACCTCGGCGGCGAAGTCGGGGTCGTCGGCGGCGAACTCGCGGGCGGTCTCGATGTCGTCACCGGACTGCTTCCAGGAGCGGTACGTCGCGACGATCGGGCTCAGCTCTGCGTAGCGCTTGTTGAGCTTGCGCGCGTTGCCCTGGTCGGCGTGGACCGCGGGGTCGGCGAGCTGCTTCTCGAGATCGGCGTGCTCGCCGATCAGTTCCTCGACCGCCTCGAACATCTCGGGCTCCTGGTTCCTTCGCGTCGTGCCTGCCGGCCGGTGGGTGCCTGCCGGGGCCGGGGTACGGAGACCCCGTGCCCGGACCGGAAAAAAACGCCGGCCACGGCGCCCCCGGGAAGAGGGCACCGCGGACCGGCGCGGACGGCTCGCTACTTGCCGGCGGCCTTGGCGCCCTTGCCGAAGCGGGCCTCGAAGCGGGCCACACGGCCACCGGTGTCGAGGATCTTCTGCTTGCCCGTGTAGAACGGGTGGCACTCGGAGCAGACCTCGGCACGGATGGTGCCGCTGTCCAGCGTGGAGCGGGTGGTGAACGACGCGCCACAGGTGCAGCTGACCTGCGTCTCGACGTACTGGGGGTGGATGTCGCGCTTCAAGGGTGTCTCCTAGGTTCGGGAGGGCTCCGGGTCGTACGCGCGGATTGCGCGTCCGTGAACCGGGGCCGACGTACCAGTCTGCCAGGACCGGCCGTATCTCCCAAAACCAGGGTGGACGGCCGGGTATTCCCCCGGGCACGACCGGGGGCCCGGGGTCAGCGGACGATCTTGCCCGCGTCGCCCTTGTCGCCGGCCGACTGCTTCGTCGCGGAGGCGGGGATCGGCTTGTCGGCGCCCAGGGCGTCCCAGACCTGCTGGTCGGCCTTCTCCAGCGGGATGACGCGGTTGGGGTCGGAGGGGTCGTACTCGACGGGCAGGGTCACCATGTTCACGTTGTCGGAACCGAGCCCCTTGAGGCCCTTGGCGAAACCCGCGAGCTTGGTGACCGAGCCGAGCTCGGAGTCGGTGGTGACCGCCTTGGTGGCAGTGTCCGCGATGCCGTACAGCTTGGTGCCGTCGAACACGCCCACGCTCTTGACCTGCTGCATCAGCGCCTTGATGAACGCCTGCTGGAGCTGGATGCGGCCGAGGTCGCTGCCGTCGCCGACGCTGTGCCGGGTGCGGACCAGGCCGAGGGACTGCTCGCCGTTCAGGGTGTGGGTGCCCGGCTGGAGGTCCAGATGGCTGTCGGGGTCGTCGATCGCCTCGGTGGTGGTGATCCCGACGCCGCCGAGCTTGTCGATCAGCTTCTTGAAGCCGGTGAAGTCGACCTCGACGTAGTGGTCCATGCGGATACCGGACATGGATTCGACGGTCTTGACCGCGCAGGCCGGGCCGCCGACCTCGTACGCGGTGTTGAACATGGCGCGCTGCTGCCCGGCCACCGGATCGCCGCTGACGTCGCCGGTGCAGTCGGGCCGGGTGATGAGGGTGTCGCGCGGGATGGAGACCACACTCGCGGTCCTGTGGCCCTTGTTGACGTGGACGACCATCGCGGTGTCCGAGCGGGCCGCTCCCTCGTCCGCGCCGTACTCGCCGTTCGCGCCGGAGCGGGAGTCGGAGCCCAGGACGAGGATGTCCTCGGAGCCGTTGTCGACGTTCTCGGGGCGGTCCTTGCCGAGCGCGCTGTTGATGTCGACGGCCTGGAGATTGCCGTTGAGATGGACGTACGCGTAGCCGAGGCCCGCACCGCCCACGACGACCGCGCCGGCCAGGCTCCAGACGGCTATCCGTGTCGCCCGGCGGCCGCGGGACGGCTTCTTCCGGCGTTTGCCGGTGGCCCGTATTCGGCCGCTGCTCCCGCTTCGCTCGCTCATGCGTCTCCCTCGTTCCGTCGGCTGCTCTCGGCTACCCCCTTGCAGTGGTGGCGACGAAAAGATTGGCACAGGCGGCTGTGGTCCCCGTATGTGTCCGGAACGGTCGCACGGGCGCGCCGTCGGCCGCTCTCCCCGCGTTCACCTGCGGTTTCACGGCGCTCACGACGACCGTACGGCGCCACCGGCCGCGGCTCCCGTGTGGCGAAGGTCTCGGAACGGCAACGGTGTACGGCACAGGGCCGCCCCCGCACCGGAAGTGCGGGGGCGGCCCTGTGTGCTGCCGGCGGGGCGACGACTAGTCGTTGTTGCCCGGGGACGGCGTCGTCTTCTGGATCTGGAGCAGGAACTCCGCGTTCGACTGGGTCTTCTTCATCCGGTCGAGCAGGAGCTCGATGGCCTGCTGCTGGTCGAGCGCGTGCAGCACCCGGCGCAGCTTCCAGACGATCCCCAACTCCTCGCTGCCGAGCAGGATTTCCTCCTTGCGGGTGGAGGACGCGTCGACGTCCACCGCCGGGAAGATCCGCTTGTCGGAGAGCTTGCGGTCGAGCTTGAGCTCCATGTTGCCGGTGCCCTTGAACTCCTCGAAGATCACCTCGTCCATGCGCGAGCCGGTCTCGACGAGCGCGGTGGCCAGGATGGTCAGCGAGCCGCCGTCCTCGATGTTGCGCGCGGCACCGAAGAAGCGCTTCGGCGGGTAGAGCGCGGTCGAGTCGACACCACCGGACAGGATGCGGCCGGAGGCCGGGGCGGCGAGGTTGTACGCGCGTCCCAGGCGGGTGATCGAGTCGAGCAGGACGACCACGTCGTGACCCAGCTCCACGAGGCGCTTGGCGCGCTCGATGGCCAGCTCGGCGACGGTGGTGTGGTCCTCGGCGGGGCGGTCGAAGGTCGAGGAGATGACCTCGCCCTTCACCGACCGCTGCATGTCGGTGACCTCTTCCGGACGCTCGTCCACGAGGACGACCATCAGGTGGCACTCGGGGCTGTTGACCGTGATCGCGTTGGCGATGGCCTGGAGGATCATGGTCTTACCGGTCTTCGGCGGGGCCACGATCAGCCCGCGCTGGCCCTTGCCGATGGGGGCGACCAGGTCGATGATCCGCGTCGTCAGGACGTTGGAGTCGGTCTCCAGGCGGAGCCGGTCCTGCGGGTAGAGCGGGGTCAGCTTCTGGAACTCGGGGCGGCCCCGGCCCGACTCGGGCGCCATGCCGTTGACCGAGTCCAGGCGGACCAGCGCGTTGAACTTCTCGCGGCGCTCGCCGTCCTTGGGCTGGCGCACCGCACCGGTGACGTGGTCACCCTTGCGCAGGCCGTTCTTGCGGACCTGGGCGAGCGAGACGTACACGTCGTTCGGGCCGGGCAGGTAGCCGGAGGTCCGGATGAACGCGTAGTTGTCGAGGATGTCCAGGATGCCCGCGACGGGGATCAGGACGTCGTCGTCGGTGACGGGCGGGGCGTCGCTCGCGAAGTCGTCGCGCCCACGGCGGCCCCGGCGGTCGCGGTAGCGCCCACGACGGCCGCGCCGGCCGCCCTCGTCGTCGAAGCCGTCGTCCTGCGGGCCGTTGTTGCCGCCCTGGTTCGGGCCGCCGCCCTGACGGCGGTTGCCGCCCTGGTCGTCGCCCTTGCCGCGCTGGCGGTCGCGCTGGCGGTCGCGGCGCTGCTCGCCCCGGTCCCCGCGCTGGCGGTCGCCGCGGTCGCCGCGACGGCCATCGCCGTTGTCCGCACCGGACTCGGCCTTGGACTCGCCGGAGCGGTCCTCGGCGGGCGCCTCGTGCTTCTGCTCCTGCTTCGGCTCGTCCTGGGCGCGGTCCTTGCTCTGCGCCTTGGCGTCCGGCTTGCTCTCCGGGCTGCCCGCCTGCGCGGTGGCACGGCGGCGGCGGCGCTCGCCCGCGGGCTGGTCGTCGCTGGCCGGCTGGCCCGGGATGTCGATCTGCTGCTGGGCCGTGGCCTTGTCGGCGGGCGCGGCGGCCGGGGCCTCGTCGGCGCCGGTGCGGGCCTTGGAGGTGGCGCGGCGCTTCGGCTTGCTCTCCGCGTCGGCGGGGGCCGCGGCGGCCTTGGCCTTGGGGGCGGAGGAGCCGCCGCCGGCCTGGGCCTCCTTGATGACCTCGATCAGCTGGCTCTTGCGCATCCGCGCGGTGCCCTTGATGCCGAGGCCGGACGCGACCTGCTGCAGCTCGGCCAGGACCATGCCCTCAAGGCCGGTGCCGGAGCGGCGGCGCCGTGCGGTGGTGCCAGTGGCAGCACCTTCGGCGGGCGCGGCGCTGTCGACGTTCTTGTCGGCAGTCACGCCCATCAGATCGGTGGTGTCGCTCACGAAGGGTCCTTCCCTGGAGCGGACGTCGGCCTTCTGGCTCGGCGACCGGTTGTGCTGTCCGGCTGCGGTCCTCGGTGAGTGCGGCCCGTGCCGGGGCGGTGGTCCGCCGGATGGAACGGCGGAGAGATGAGGTGTGCGTGTGCCCGGCGCGAGCATCCCCCTGCTCGGCCCACTCCTGGATGAGCGGAGGGGTGTCGTGCCGGTTCCGGAGCGTGCTCGCAACTGCTCAGGCAGGCTGCTCAGGCAGTTGGGGGGGCTCCCGGAAGAAATGGTGGTCCCGAACGGGACACGGAGCAACGCGCCTCATGGACGTCGGTTGCAGACTTGAGGTTAACACTACCGGCTCCAACAAACATTCCCCCTCTCACTCACCGGCAATCACTTCTCGGCCGGCGGCCTCGCGGCTACGGCGTCAGCGGCAGGACGCTGGCGCCCTGCGCGTCGAGAGCGAGCCGGTTGGCCGCCCATCCCTCGCCCGCCAGTCGGGCGACCTTGTCGGCCGCGCCGTCCCCGGCCAGGGCCAGCACCGTCGGTCCCGCGCCGGAGATGACCGCGGGGACGCCCTCGGCGCGCAGCCGCGCCACGAGTTCGACGCTCTCGGCCATGGCGGGTGCGCGGTAGTCCTGGTGCAGCCGGTCCTCGGTGGCCGTGAGCAGCAGCTCGGGGCGCCTGGTCAGGGCCTCGACGAGGAGCGCGGCACGGCCGGCGTTGAACGCGGCGTCGACGTGCGGGACGGTGCGCGGCAGCAGGCCGCGGGCGGTCTCGGTGAGCACCGGCTTGCCGGGGACGAAAACCACCGGAACGATGGAATCAGCGGGGTCCATCCTGATCGCGCGGGCGGATGCGCCGTCCATCCAGGCGAGCGTGAATCCGCCGAGCAGGCAGGCCGCGACGTTGTCGGGGTGGCCCTCGATCTCCGTGGCGAGTTCCAGCAGGGCGGCGTCGTCCAGCCGGGCGTCGCCCCCGGTCGTCACGGCGCGGGCGGCGACGATTCCGGCGCAGATGGCGGCGGAGGAGGAGCCGAGGCCGCGTCCGTGCGGGATGCGGTTGGCGCAGACGATCTCCAGGCCGCGGGGCTGTCCGCCGAGCAGGTCGAAGGCGGTGCGCAGGGACCGTACGAGCAGGTGCTTCTCGTCGCGGGGCAGGGTGTCCGCGCCCTCACCGGCGATGTCGATGTGCAGTCCGGAGTCGGCGACGCGGACGACGACGTCGTCGTACAGGCCGAGCGACAGGCCCAGGGCGTCGAACCCGGGGCCCAGGTTCGCGCTGGTCGCGGGGACGCGCACCCGGACGGCGGCGGCTCGGAAGGCGGGACCGGCCATCGCTGTGACGACTCTCCTTGTGAGGCGGCGGGGATTCCGGGGCTGCGGGCGGGGGTTCTTCGGGGGAGCCGCAACGGCCCGGGGCACCCCGGCAGATGCGGCGGGGCGGATGGGGGACAGCTTATCGAAGGAAGGTTCTGTGGCGACATAGGGCGCACAGGAGGCGCACGATGCGTGTCGCACGCCCGCAGTGCGCTCTTGTCGCCGGAAAGGGCCGGTAGGAGCCTTTCCTGACGACTCGTCGCGAGCGCGGGCGCCTCCCCGGGCCGTCGTCCGGACCGGTCCGGGGAGGGGTGCCGCGTGACGTGGTTACGCCAGGCCCAGCTTCTCGGCGGCGGCGGCCGCGTCGACCGGTACGGTGACGGGCTGCGGGGCGCCCGCGACGGCCCAGTCGGGGTCCTTGAGGCCGTTCCCGGTCACCGTGCACACGATCTTCTGGCCGGGGTCGACCTTGCCCTCCTCGGCGGCCTTGAGCAGACCGGCGACGGACGCGGCCGACGCGGGCTCCACGAAGACGCCCTCCTGGGAGGCCAACAGGCGGTACGCGGAGAGGATCTGACGGTCCGTGACCTCGTCGATGAAGCCGCCCGACTCGTCCCGCGCGGCCAGCGCGTAGTTCCAGGAGGCCGGGTTGCCGATCCGGATCGCGGTCGCGATGGTCGACGGGTCCTTGACGATCTCACCGCGCACGATGGGCGCCGAGCCGGACGCCTGGAAGCCCCACATGCGCGGCTTGTGCGTCGACATGCCGTCCCCGGCGTACTCGGTGTACCCCTTCCAGTACGCGGTGATGTTGCCCGCGTTGCCGACCGGGAGGACGTGGATGTCCGGGGCGTCCCCGAGCGCGTCGACGATCTCGAACGCGGCGGTCTTCTGGCCCTCGATACGGACCGGGTTGACCGAATTGACCAGCGCGACCGGGTAGTTGTCCGAGAGCGAGCGGGCCAGCGTCAGGCAGTCGTCGAAGTTTCCGTCGACCTGGAGGATCTTGGCGCCGTGCACCAGCGCCTGGCCCATCTTGCCGAGCGCGATCTTGCCCTGCGGCACGAGGACCGCGCAGACCATGCCGGCCCGGACCGCGTAGGCGGCGGCCGAGGCGGAGGTGTTGCCGGTGGAGGCGCAGATGACGGCCTGCGCGCCCTCCTCCTTGGCCCGGGTGATGGCCATGGTCATGCCGCGGTCCTTGAAGGACCCGGTGGGGTTGGCGCCCTCGACCTTGAGGTGCACCTCGCAGCCCGTGCGCTCGGAGAGGACCTGAGCGGGGACGAGCGGCGTACCGCCCTCACGGAGCGTGACGACCGGCGTCGTGCTCGTGACCGGGAGGCGGTCCCGGTACTCCTCGATGATGCCGCGCCACTGGTGGGTGCCCTTGGTGGTCATGGGTCCTTACTCCCCTTCAACACGCATGATGCTGGCGACACCGCGCACGGTGTCGAGCTTGCGCAGCGCCTCGACGGTCCCGGAGAGGGCGGCGTCGGGCGCGCGGTGGGTGACGACGACGAGCGATGCCTCGCCGTCGGTTTCCTGACTGTCCGGCCGGCTCTGCTGGCGGACCGTATCGATGGATACGCCCTGGTCGGCGAAGACCGTCGCGACCTGGGCGAGCACGCCCGGCTTGTCGGCCACGTCGAGGCTGATGTGGTACCGCGTGACGACGTCGCCCATGGGGCTCACCGGCAGGCGCGTGTACGCGGACTCGCCGGGCCCGGGGGCCTCGTTGAGCTTGTTGCGGCAGACGGCCACGAGGTCGCCGAGGACCGCGGACGCGGTGGGCGCCCCGCCCGCGCCGGGACCGTAGAACATCAGCTGTCCGGCCGCCTCGGCCTCCACGAACACCGCGTTGTACGCCTCGCGCACCGAGGCGAGCGGGTGGCTCAGCGGGATCATCGCGGGGTGCACGCGGGCCGTCACGGACGCGCCGTCGGCGGCGCGCTCGCAGATCGCGAGGAGCTTGACGGTGCAGCCCATGCGGCGGGCGGACGCGATGTCGGCGGCGGTGACCTCGGTGATGCCCTCGCGGTGCACGTCGCCGATGCGGACCCGGGTGTGGAAGGCGATCCCGGCGAGGATCGCGGCCTTCGCGGCGGCGTCGAAGCCCTCCACGTCGGCGGTGGGGTCGGCCTCCGCGTAACCGAGGGCGGTGGCCTCGTCCAGCGCCTCCGAGTATCCGGCGCCGCTGGTGTCCATCTTGTCGAGGATGAAGTTGGTGGTGCCGTTGACGATGCCGAGCACCCGGTTGACCTTGTCGCCGGCCAGGGACTCGCGCAGCGGCCGGACGAGCGGGATGGCACCGGCCACGGCGGCCTCGTAGTAGAGGTCCCGGCCGTGCTGCTCGGCGGCGGCGTGCAGGGCGGCGCCGTCCTCGGCGAGCAGGGCCTTGTTGGCGGAGACGACGCTCGCGCCGTGCTCGAAGGCGGTCGTGATCAGCGTACGGGCGGGCTCGATGCCGCCGATGACCTCGATGACGACGTCGAGGTCGCCGCGTTTGACCAGGGCGGTCGCGTCCGTGGTGATCAGGGCGGGGTCGATGCCCTCGCGCACCTTGGAGGGCCGGCGGACGGCGACACCGGCGAGCTCCACCGGTGCGCCGATGCGCGCGGCGAGGTCTTCGGCGTGCGTCGTCATGATGCGCGCCACCTCTGAGCCGACCACACCACAGCCCAGCAGCGCCACCTTCAGCGGACGCGTACGCATCATCCGACCTCGTTTCCTTTACACCTGTAGTACGGACCAGTCTCACTCACCGGACGGGTGTTCCCGCCACCCGTCCGGATCCTGAGATGTTTACGGGGATACCGTGGTACGCCCCCGGAAATACGGCATCAGCCGACATCGAGGCGCAGGAGATCTTCCTCCGTCTCGCGCCGGACGATGACCCGCGCCTCCCCGTCCCGCACGGCGACGACCGGCGGGCGCAGGGCGTGGTTGTAGTTGCTCGCCATGGAGCGGCAGTACGCGCCGGTGGCGGGCACGGCGATCAGGTCGCCGGGGGCCAGGTCGGACGGCAGGAAGGCGTCCTTGACCACGATGTCGCCGCTCTCGCAGTGCTTGCCGACGACCCGGACGAGCATCGGTTCGGCGTCCGAGGTCCGCGAGGCGAGCGCGACGCTGTACTCGGCGTCGTACAGCGCGGTGCGGATGTTGTCCGACATGCCGCCGTCGACGCTCACGTAGGTGCGCAGGCCCTCCAGCGGCTTGACCGTGCCGACCTCGTACAGCGTGAAGGCGGTCGGGCCGACGATGGCGCGGCCGGGCTCGACGGAGATGCGGGGGGTGGCGAGCCCGGCGGCCTCGCACTCGCGGGTCACGATGTCGCCGAGCGACTTGGCGATCTCGTGCGGTTCGCGCGGGTCGTCCTCGGAGGTGTACGCGATGCCGAGGCCGCCGCCGAGGTCGATCTCGGGCAGCTCGACGCCGTGCTCGTCGCGCACCTCGGCGAGCAGCTGCACGACGCGGCGGGCGGAGACCTCGAAGCCGGCCATGTCGAAGATCTGGGAGCCGATGTGGGAGTGGATGCCGACGAGTTCGAGCCCGTCCAGGGTGAGCGCGCGGCGCACGGCCTCGGCGGCCTGTCCGCCGGCCAGCGCGATGCCGAACTTCTGGTCCTCGTGGGCGGTGGCGATGAACTCGTGGGTGTGCGCCTCGACGCCGACGGTCACCCGGATCTGGACGCGCTGGCGCTTGCCGAGGCCCTGCGCGACGTGCGCGACGCGGACGATCTCCTGGAAGGAGTCGAGGACGATGCGCCCGACGCCCGCCGCGACGGCGCGCTCGATCTCCTCGACGGTCTTGTTGTTGCCGTGGAAGGCGATGCGCTCGGCGGGCATCCCGGCGTCGAGCGCGGTGGCCAGCTCGCCGCCCGAGCACACGTCGAGGTTGAGCCCCTCCTCCTTGAGCCAGCGCACGACGGCCCGGGAGAGGAACGCCTTGCCGGCGTAGAAGACGTCGGCCCCGGGCCCGAATGCCTCGGACCAGGCGCGGCAGCGGGCCCGGAAGTCGGTCTCGTCCAGGAAGTAGGCGGGGGTGCCGAACTCCTCGGCGAGGCGGGAGACCGTGAGCCCGCCGACGGTCAGGGCACCGTGCTCGTCGCGGGTGACGGTGTGGGACCACACCTTCTCGTCGAGGACGTTGAGGTCGTCGGCGGGGGCGAGGTAGTGGCCGTCGGACATGACGTCGGCGTGACGGGGTCCGGCGGGGTGGGCGGATCGGCTCATGGTGTGGCTCTGCTCTCTCGGGTGCTCAGAGGTGTTCGGGCGCGCTGACGCCGAGCAGGGACAGGCCGCCGGCCAGCACCGTCCCGGCGGCTTCGGCGACGGCCGTCCGGGAGCGGTGGGCGGCCGAGGGTTTCTCGTCCCCGGCGGGGAGCGGGTGGGCGGCGTCGTGGAAGTCGAAGAAGGCGGCGGCGACCGCTTCGAGGTGCCGGGCGAGCCGGTCGGGGGCGCGGTGCCGGGCCGCTGCCGCGAGTACGGCGGGGTGCGCGTCGAGCAGCGTGAGCAGGTCGGCGGCCCCGGTCGCGTCGACGTCCTCGCCGGGCCCCGCGACGGCGACCCCGAGCCGGGCCGCCTCCCGGACCACGGCACGGGCGCGGGCGTGGGCGTAGCGGACCCGGAAGAGGGCGTTGGCCTCGGTCTGCGCGATGAGCTCCGGCCCGAGGGCGGCACGGTCGTGCCCGGCGGCCCGGAGCAGGCCCCAGCGGGCGGCGTCGGCGCCGAGCCGGGTGAGGAGGGCGGCGGCGGTGTCCCCTGCGGGGACGGGGCGGATGGGGGCGGACGGCTCGCCGTGGGCACCGGGCGCCTGCCGGTGAGCGCCTTCGGCAACGCCACCGACGGACGGCTCGCCGTGGGCACCGGGCGCCTGCCGGTGAGCGCCTTCGCCGTCGGGCGTGCGCGCCTGCGGCATCCCGTACGCCTCCATGCTCACCCCGGCCCGCGCCCAGTCCGGGTCCGGCTCCCCCGCGCAGCCGACGCGTACGTCGGCGCCCTGCGCGCTCAGGAGGCGGCGGACGGCGTCGGCGGTGACGGCGGCCCGGACCTCGCGGGCGTGGACGAGGTGCGTCCGCTGTCCGGCGAGGGCGTCCCCGTGCCCGTACCGCTCCCCCTGCTCCCGCACCCGGTGGACGAGGTCGCGGTGGGCGGCGGCGCCGGTGGCGGCGTCGAGCGTGAAGTTGAGGAAGCCGGGTCCGGTGATCTCGACTCCGGCGACCCCGGGGGCTCCGGCGAGCCGGTCGCGCAGGATCTCGGCGACCTCGCGGGCGCCGAGGCCGGCGGGTCCGGCGAGCTGGAGCGCGACGGCGCTGGCGTAGTCGCCGCGCCCACCGGGCCGGGTCCTCTCCACCCGTACGCGCGCGGGCACGGGCGCGCGAAGGGCGTCCTCGCGGACCGCGCGGCGCACGGCGTGCAGCACGGTCGTGGAGAGATCGACGGGGGTCACGGGACAAGCGTATGGGAGGGAGGGGGGCCCTCCGCGAACCGGTTTCGCCATGCGGTCAGCCGGCGGGGCGATCCGCCCGCCCGGCGCCCGGCCCGCCGGCCGGCACGGACGGCCGGCCGCGCTCGACGAGCCGCCGCACGAGCATCACCAGCTCGCCCGGCTCGAACGGCTTGGCCAGGAACGCGTCCACCCCGGCGGCGACCCCGTGGTCCACCTCGTACGGCGTGCAGGCGCTGACGATCGCGAGCGGCAGATGCCCGGTGCGCGGATCGGACCGCAGCCGGGCGGCGGTCTGGAGGCCGTCGAGCCGGGGCATGACCACATCGAGCGTGATCACGTCGGGGCGGACCCGGTGCACGAGATCCAGACACTCGACACCATCGCCCGCGGTCACGACCTCGAAGCCCTCCAGCTCGAGATTGACCCTGATCAACTGCCGGATGACCTTGTTGTCGTCGACAACAAGCACGCGGCCGCATGCCCCAGACACCCTTCGAGAGTAGGCACGGCGGAAGGGCTGCGTCCGGGTTTTGCCCACTTCCGCCCCGGAGGAGCGGCGCCGGGGTTGGCTGGATGTGTGTACGAGGGGGCGCGTGCTCTGCCGCGATGACGCGGAATACCTGTTCACGGGCACCCCGTCGGAGCTGGTAGTGTTTCACCCGTCGCAGAGCAGCACAGCGATACGCCCCCGTAGCTCAGGGGATAGAGCATCGGCCTCCGGAGCCGGGTGCGCAGGTTCGAATCCTGCCGGGGGCACTTCGCAGGAAGTGCCGAAAAGACCCCGCCGTCAGTGGAAACACTGAGGTCGGGGTCTTCGCGTATGTACGATGCGGCCCGAGCCGCGCCGGCCGAGGCGCGTGCTGCCCAGGGGGGGACATGTTCGTCATCGTCGCGGGGTTGCTCATCGCGCTCTACTTCGCGTTCTCCGGGTTGCGGATGGCCCTGAACGCCACCGAGATGGCGCGACGCCGCAAAGAGGCCATCGAGCTGTGGGCGCTCACCGCGGGAAGGCCCGCCACGTCGCGTGTCACCTGGCCCGCAGCGCTCTTCCGCTGCATCGGCGTTCTCAGCGCGCTGGCCGGCACGGCGGCGGCGCTGTTCGCGGTCGCGGCTTTGATCGCCACCGTCTGAGGCGGCGCGGGCCGGCGGCAGGGCCCCCTTGCCGCCCGTCCCCCTGTCACCTCACCGGCGACCCGGCGCCGGTGAGGTGAGGTGCGCGAACATCTCGTCCACGCCCTCGTGCCGGGTGGTGCGCCCGGCGGCGACGTCCTCGTCGCGCACGGCGGCACGGAACGTGGTCGCAGCCATGAGCAGCCTCCCTCTCCCTCTCCCCCACGTGGTACACCCGGGCCCGCAGTCCACTGTCAGCGCGGTAGTTCCAGCTCGACCGCGACCGTCTTGCCGATGGGGGCACGGTCCAACACCTCCCACCGGTCGGCGAGGGCTGCCACCAGGAGCAGTCCTCGACCCTCCTCGGCGAGCGGCGGGGGCTCGGCCACGGCCCCGGACAGCGGGCGGCGTTCGCCCCTGGTGTCGGAGACCTCGATGCGGAGGGTCCGACCGGTGAGACGGACGACCAGCTCGAAGTCACGGCCGGGGACGCGGCCGTGGGTGACGGCGTTGGCGGCGAGTTCGGCGACGAGCACGGCGGCCGTGTCGGAGGCCGTGGTGCCGTGCGGCACGCCCCAGGCGTCGAGCTGATGCAGGGCGAGCCGCCGGGCGAGCCGGGCGCCGCGCGGGGTGGAGCTGAAGCGCTGGGTGAACGCGGTCGCGGTGGCCGGGGCGACCGCGAGGGGCAGTGGTGTCATGCCCCCAATCTGGCGGTACGTCCATGGCGCGCACCAGCAGCAACCTGCGTACTCCGGCGCAGCGTACGAGGTCAGGGGGTGCGCAGCAGGCCCCGGAGCCCGGCGACCCGGGCCGGGACGTCACCGCCGCCGTCCGGAGGTGTGGCCTGTACGTGCGGAGTACGGCAGGGGCCGCAGAGGCCGTCCGGGAGTGGGGCCGCCGGGCCGGGGCGGCCGCACTCGACGCATTCGACCCGGAGGTCGGGCGCCCGGAGGCTCACGTCCGGCAGTTCGGGCGGCATCTTGTCGGCCAGGCGGCGGCGCACCAGGCCGAGCGGGAACACGACATCCTCGGGGAGCCCGGCGGTCAGCGCCACCGTCAGGTGGTCGGCGCCGATCCCGCGTGCGAGCCAGGCGGCGGCCAGCGGTTCCAGGGCGGCGCAGTCGGCGGCGGACAGCGCCAGCCGGGGTTCACGGCGACCGAGGCCGGCGAGGGCGACGTACGCGGCGGAGGGTGCGGCGGGGGCCTCCGGCCCCGGCGGCGCGGGCGGGTCGGGGGCGGCGGCGCGCTGCGGGGGCACGGCCACCGGCTCGACGGTCGGCTCGGACACCGGGGCGGCGGCCGCGCCGCAGAGCATGGCGGTCCACCACTCGTTGTCGCGGGCGGTCCGGGACCAGTAGGTGTACGTCACCCAACGGCACGTGCCGTCGCCTTCGACCCTGCGTCGTACGCGGCGCAGGTGCCCGGCCACGGCGAGGGCGCGCAGGGCGGTGCCGATGGCCATCTGGCCGTAGAGGGGCAGGTCCTTGGCGAGCGACTTGATGTCCATCGCAGCCCCGTCGGGCAGGCGGTCGACGTACGCGGCGACGTACCGCTCGCGCTCGGGGAGGCCGGTGAAGTCTGCGGGGCGGGACGGGCCCTGTCCGGGCGGCGCGGAGCGCTTGCCGTAGCCGGGGCGGGCCGCGCGGGGGCCTTCGGCGGAGGCGGGCAGGGCAGGACTAAAGTGCTGGGCAGCCACGAGATCGGTGTTCTTTCTACTGTGGTCGATCTTGGGTCAGACCCCGGCCGGTGCGACAACACCGCGTCGGGGTCGTTTCGTTGGGGGCACCGTAAGCAGTCGCGACTTTCCGCTGCAACTCGCTCACTATTAGTCATACTTGCTGGCCGTGACAGGGGTGGGAGGGCGGGAAGGTTTTCCCATTCCTTTCCCACCCGCCCGGTGAAGAACGCCGCTCGGACCTCGAATCCCGAAGCTCAAGCGCTACGCCGGGCCCCGGGCGCGGCTCCCCCACGGCACCCGAAACCCGAGCTTCGGGATGCGGGTGCCGAGTGCCGACGCGCCCATGACAGGGTCGCCAGCGCCCAGGCGACCCTGTCGCGCGCCTCTGCCCCACGGGCGGCGGAGCGGGCCGGCTCCCCGAACGCCTTCGGGCGGGTGCGGATTTCGCCGGGAACGGTGATGCCGGCCTCGCCCCCACCGACTGCGTCGCTGCGGCTGAGCCGTAGTGTGCCGGGCTTCGCCCAGCTCACACCACGCGCCACGCAAGTCCTGGTGACCACTGCCCCCATGGCCGGCCGCAGCAGCAAGGAGAACGTTTAAATATTCGATAATTTAATGGTCAGATTGATTGCGATGGATGCTAACTGCGGTTGCGTGCATTGTAAAGCCGTGGTCTCCTGAAATAAGAGCAGTGATGACGAAATTCGGGAGGCGAGTTTCGTGAAGGCCGTCAAGGCGATCAGTATCTACTGCCACCAGACCGACGATGATGACGTCGATGAACTCTTCATGTTCTACAACGGTCAGAGGTTCTGGCCGAACTCCAGCGACGGCACCGTCGGGGCGACCCAGACTGGCACATACGGGGTCAACAGCCCCATCTACGAGCTCCCTGGACGGTTCAGCCTGCGGGATGACGAAAGTCCTCTGGGTTCCGACTCGCTCGGCTGGGTCGACCTGTCCGCCGACGAGCCGGAGGGGCAGAACCAAGCTGACTTCATCGGCACCGACGACGACGGGCACTACACTCTGACCTACAAGGTCAAGGAAATAGGATTCTGACCTCCCTCGATTTTAGCCGAGCGGAGTAGTCGGCGACCAATGGGTGACGCCCTTCAAGGCGTCGCCCATTCGCTTGCCAGCTGTTCACGAGGGCGTCCAGAGGCGCTCAGAGAAATGCGCACGAGGCCCCGTCCCCGCCCTTGAAAGCAATCCCGCTAATAAAGGACTGCCATGCCGAGGCCGTCCACGCGGCCGAGTGAGCCACCCTTCGCACGTCGGGGCGAAATTCCGCTCCCCCCAACCCTGCGGCGCGTACGCAGTGTCAGCGTACGAGCACGAACGGTAGACAGTACGAGGTCCCCGGACCCACCATGACACCGACTCAGAAGCGGTACGACGGGGTGCGGCGCGAAAGGTGGCCACAGTGGCCTACGGCAACACGGGCGGCGGTACGGGAGCGGCGGGCGGTACGGAGCCGGAGGTGTCGGACAGCATGCGCACCTTCGGCGCGGTTGTCCATGCCTTACGCGAACACGCGGGCCTGAGCCGCGAGGAGTTCGGCGCGCTCGTCGGCTACTCCAGGCACACGATCGCCTCCATCGAGCAGGGCCGCCGGATGCCGGAGCCCGGCTTCGTGCAGAGCGCGGAACCCGTGCTCGGGAACACGGGGGCCCTGCGGAAGGCGGCGCCGTTTCTGTCCCGGCAGGCCGGGCTGGCGAACTGGTTCGTTCAGTGGGCGCGCCTGGAGGCGACCGCGATCAGCCTCTACACGTACGAATGCCGCGTGATTCCTGGCCTGTTGCAGACCGAGGCGTACGCGCGTGCGATCTCGCTGGACGTGCCGCCGCTGCCCGACCCGGAGGAGCTAGAACAGCGGATCGCGGCGCGGATGGCCCGCCAGGAGCTGCTGTCCGTTAACCGGAAGCCGCCGACGGCGTTCAGCTTCATCGTGGAGCAGTTGGTGCTGGAGCGGCACACGGGCGGCGACAAGGTGACGCGTGAACTCCTCGACCACCTGATCGAGTTGATCGAGAGCAACTGGAACGTGGAGTTTCAGATCATGCCGACGCGGCGGGTCTCGCATGCGGGGACCGATGGGCCCATGCAACTGGTCGAGACACCGGAGCATCGCTGGTTCGCGTACTCGGAAGGACAGCAGAACGGGCGGCTGATCTCCGATCCGAAAGAGATCAGCATCCTCCAGCAGCGCTATGCCAAACTTCGCTCACAGGCCCTAACTCCCGAGGACTCCCTGGGCCTGCTGAAGCGAATGCGAGGAGCGCTATGAGCACGTCCGGCCTGAACTGGTTCAAGAGCAGTTACAGCGGCTCTCAGGGGGACAGTTGCGTCGAGGTGGCGATGGCGTGGCACAAGTCGACCTACAGCGGCTCCGAGGGGGACAGCTGCGTCGAGGTGGCGGCCTGCCCCACGGCTGTGCACGTCCGGGACTCCAAGGACCAGCACAGCCCCGAGCTCGCCCTCTCCCCCACCGCCTGGGGCGAGTTCGTCGCGTACACCGTCCAGAGCTGAGCTCCGCACAGTGCCCCGCACCGATGGTGCGGGGCACTGTCATGCGACTCAGGCGACCGGCAGGCCCGGTGCCGGATACGCGTCCATCAGCTCCTTCACCTCGGCGCGCACCTTCCCGATCGTGTCCTCGTCGCCCGCGCGGGCAGCCGTGACGACGCGGTCGATCCACTCCGCGATCCTCGCCATCTCCGAGGCGGGGACGCCCCGGGACGTCAGCGCGGGCGTGCCGAGGCGGATGCCCGAGGGGTCGAAGGGCTTGCGCGGGTCGTAGGGGACGGCGTTGTAGTTGGCGACGATGCCTGCCCGGTCCAGGGCCTTCGCCGCCGGCTTGCCGGGGATGTCCTTGCCGGTGAGGTCCACCAGCAGCAGGTGGTTGTCAGTGCCGCCGGAGACCAGGTCGAAGCCCCGGGACGCCAGTTCCTCGCCCAGTGCGCGGGCGTTGGCCACCACCGCGTGGGCGTAGGCGCGGAAGTCCGGGGTGGCCGCCTCCTTCAGGGCTACGCCGATGGCCGCCGTGGTCTGGTTGTGCGGGCCGCCCTGGAGGCCGGGGAAGACGGCGCGGTCCAGGGCGCGGGCGTGCTCGGCGCGGCTGAGGAGCATCGCGCCGCGCGGGCCGCGCAGGGTCTTGTGGGTGGTCGTGGAGACGACGTCCACGTGCGGCGCGGGCGAGGGGTGGGCGCCGCCCGCGACCAGGCCCGCGATGTGGGCGATGTCGGCGACCAGGACCGCGCCCACCTCGCGGGCGATCTCCGCGAAGCCGGCGAAGTCGATCTCGCGGGGCACGGCGGTGCCGCCGCAGAAGATCAGCTTGGGCCGCTCGGCCAGGGCCAGGTCGCGGACCTCGTCCAGGTCGACGCGGCCGGTGTCGCGGCGCACGCCGTACTGGACGCCGTTGAACCAGGTGCCGGTGGCGGAGACGCCCCAGCCGTGCGTGAGGTGGCCGCCCATGGGCAGGGCCATGCCGAGCACGGTGTCACCGGGCTTGAGGAAGGCCAGGTAGACGGCGAGGTTGGCCGGGGAGCCGGAGTACGGCTGGACGTTGGCGTGGTCCATGCCGAAGAGCGCCTTGGCGCGGTCGGCGGTCAGGGTCTCGACCTGGTCGATGATCTGCTGGCCCTCGTAGTAGCGCTTCCCCGGGTAGCCCTCGGAGTACTTGTTCTGGAGGACGGTGCCGGACGCTTCGAGCACGGCGGCGGAGACGTAGTTCTCGCTGGGGATCAGGCGCAGGGTGTCGGCCTGGAGCTGCTCCTCGGCGGCCACGAGGGCGGCGAGTTCGGGGTCGGTCGTCGCCAGGGCGGGGTGGCGGGGCTGTGCGGGTACGGACGCGGTCACGGGTTCCTCCCGGGTCGGTCGCATGGCTGCGGCGTGGACCCGGATGCCCAGGCGGACGGCTCTCCGGCATGACGCCCCCGGGCGTGCCCGGGGTGTGCCGCTCCCTCGTGGTCGATTCCACTGAGCACCCCGCGAGGAGCGCGCGCCAGTCGCGGCCCTCCGCACCTTACCGGGCTCCCGGGCGGGGTGCGCGGCGTCAGGTGAACCGAGCCGGAAGCGGTGGCACTTGGCCGAGTCTTGGTCAATGCATGCCCCCTGCATGAATCGTTCCTCGCCAGAGTGGCGCATTACATGTGCACTTCATTCGGCACATGCTCCGTACGCGAGACCCATATCGCAGGGGGTTGTTGTTTTGATATTCAACCGCGCCGGACGACGCGCCGGGCTGGGCATGGCAGTGACACTGCCGCTGCTCGCCGGGGCGCTCGCCCTCGGGATGCCCGACGCCAGTGCCGATGCCGGGCACGGGGGCCGGGACGCGTTGCAGGGCACCAAGCCGTCCTGGGCCACCGCCTCGGCCGACCGGGGGGCCGCGTCCGACAGCACCGGGGTGGCCGTCCGGGTGCACCTCGCGGGCCGGGACGCCAAGGGCCTCGCCGCCTACGCAGCCGCCGTGTCGGATCCGAACTCGTCCTCGTACGGGAAGTTCCTGAGCCCCGCGCAGGCGCGGGCCCGGTTCGGGGCCACCCGGGAGCAGATCGACCGGGTCAGTGAGTGGCTGGAGGCCAATGGGCTGACGGTCACCGGGGCGAACGAGCACTATGTCTCGGCCACCGGCGAGGTCGCCGCCGCCGAGAAGGCGTTCTCCACCCAGCTGCGCAACTACCGCAAGGGCGGACGCACTTACCGGGCTCCGTCCGCCAACGTGTCGGTGCCTGCCGCGCTGGGCGACGCCGTGCTCGCCGTGTCCGGCCTGGACAACGCCCCGCACACCTCGCGCCACGACGACGTGCTGCCGCCGCCGGACGCGGTGTTCCGCAACTCCGGCCCGCTCTCCACGTACTTCGGGTCGAAGACGGCCTCCTCGCTGCCGGAGGCGTACGGCTCCAAGGCGCCGTACGCGGTCAAGGGCTACACCGGCACGCAGCTGCGCGCGGCGTACGGGGCCGGGAGCTACACCGGCAAGGGGGTGACCGTCGCCATCACCGACGCGTACGCCTCGCCCACCATCGCGAAGGACGCCGCCGAGTACGCGAAGCGCAACGGTGACGCGCCCTACAAGCGCGGCCAGTTGAGCCAGGTGCTGCCGGACGACTACACGAAGACCGAGGAGTGCGGGGCGTCCGGCTGGTACGGCGAGGAGACCCTCGACGTCGAGGCCGTGCACGCGGTCGCGCCCGCCGCCGGCATCGTGTACGTGGGCGGCGCGTCCTGCTACGACAACGATCTGCTGGACTCGCTGAACAAGGTCGTCGACCACCACCTCGCCGACATCGTCTCCAACTCCTGGGGCGACGTGGAGGCCAACCAGACCCCGGACCTGGCGCTCGCCTACGACCAGGTGTTCAAGATGGGCGCGGTCGAGGGCATCGGCTTCTACTTCTCCTCCGGCGACGCGGGGGACAACGTCGACTCGACCGGCACCAAGCAGATCGACGTCCCGTCCGACTCGGCCTGGGTGACCTCGGTCGGCGGCACCGCGCTCGCGGTCGGCAAGCACGACACGTACCTCTGGGAGACCGGCTGGGGCACGCTCAACGCCCCGCTGGCGGCGGACGGCCGCAGCTGGGAAGGGTTCCCCGGCGCGTACACCTCGGGCGCGGGCGGCGGCACCAGCTCCACCGTGGAGCAGCCGTTCTACCAGCGCGGGATCGTGCCCGACTCGCTGGCGCGGGCGAACGGGAGGACGCGGATGCGCACCGCCCCGGACATCGCGGCCGTCGCCGACCCGAACACCGGCTTCCTGGTCGGCCAGACCCAGACCCTGCCCGACGGTTCACTGGGCTACGACGAGTACCGCATCGGCGGCACCTCGCTGGCGGCCCCGGTCATCGCGGGCATCCAGGCCCTGGCGCAGCAGGCCCAGCACGGCCGGCCGATCGGTTTCGCCAACCCGGCGATCTACGCCCGGTACCAGTCGAAGGCGTACCACGACGTGACCGACCACCCGCTGGGCGCACACCGTGACCTGGCGGTGGTCCGGGTGGACTACGTCAACGGCTACGACGCGGCGGACGGCCTGCGGACCACCGTGCGCAGCCTGGGCAAGGACGCCTCGCTGGCGGCCGTGCGCGGCTACGACGACGTGACGGGCGTCGGCACCCCGGCCGCCGGTTATGTGAGCTCCTACCGCCGGCGCTGATCGCCCGGCGCTGGGACGAGGGGCAAACCCCCTGGGGCATGGGGCCGGCCACTGATCCCGGTGGACCGGCCCCACGTCCATGCGTGCGGGCAGGCGTCAGGCCGAGGCGCGTTTGCGGGACGCCGTGCTCTTGGACCCGCTCTGCTTCTTGGCCGTCGTCTTCTTCGCGGCCGTCTTCTTCGCGGTGCTCTTGGCGGCGGTCTTCTTGGCCGCCGGCTTGCCCGTACCGCTCGACGTGGACTTCTTGCCGCCGGTGGACTTCGGGGAGGCGGCGGACTTCTTGGCGGTGCCCCCGGAGCCGGATGCCTTCCTGTCGGCACCGGACGCCTTGCGGTCGGCGAGGTGCGTGACGTCCGCCACGGAGTCCTCCTCCCCCTCGCCCCGGGCCTCCTTCGCGGCCTTGACGCTGCTCTCCAGGGCGGCGAGCAGGTCGATGACCTTGCCGCCCCCCTTCGCGCCCTTCTCGGCCGGTTCCGGGGCCTCGCCCGACGCCTTGGCGGCGACCAGTTCCTCGACCGCCTCCCGGTAGTCGTCGTGCAGCGAGTCCATGTCGACCTCGCCGAGCGTGTCCATCAGGGCGTCCGCGAGGTCCAGCTCGGCGTCGCGCACGGTCACGTCGGACTCCGGGGCGACGCCCTCGGGGGCCCGGATCTCGTCCGGCCAGAGCAGCCCGTGCATGGCGATCACGTCGTCCACGACCCGGAGCATGCCGAGGCGCTCGCGCCCGCGCAGCGCGTACTTGGCGAGGGCCACCTTGCGGCTGCGCTTCAGGGCCTCGCGCAGCAGGGTGTACGGCTTCGCCGCCGGGACACCGTTGGCCGAGAGGTAGTAGGCCGCGTCCATCTGGAGCGGGTCGATCGCATCGGCCGGAACGAAGGCCACGATCTCGATGGTCTTCGCCGTGGGCAGCGGCAGATGGCTCAGGTCCTCGTCGGTGATCGGGATCATGGAGCCGTCGGCGTCCTCGTACGCCTTGCCGATCTCGGCGGAGGTCACCTCCTCCCCGTCCAGCTCGCACACCTTGCGGTAGCGGATGCGCCCGCCGTCCTCGACGTGGATCTGCCGGAACGAGATCGAGTGGTTCTCGGTGGCGTTGACCAGCTTGATCGGGATGCTGACCAGCCCGAAGGAGATGGCGCCGTTCCAGATGGATCTCACCGGTTCACCCCTTGGGTACGTATATGCGAAGAAAAGTCATTTTTGCGTGTGATTCTTATCGTATGACGCCGATCACCGAGGTGGAGGGGCGACGGCTGTCCCTGAGCAATCTGGACAAGGTGCTGTATCCGGCCACCGGCACCACGAAGGGCGAGGTGCTGCACTACTACGCGGCCACGGCGGCCGAGGTGCTGCTCGCGCACCTGCGGGACCGGCCGGTGTCCTTCCTGCGCTATCCGGACGGGCCGGACGGCCAGCTCTTCTTCACCAAGAACCCGCCGCCCGGTACTCCGTCCTGGGTACGCCGGGCCCCGGTGCCGCACCGCGAGAGCGAACCGTCCGAACAGGTGGTCGTCCAGGACCTGGCCTCGCTGATGTGGGCGGCCAACCTGGTGGTGGAGTTCCACACCCCGCAGTGGCGGGCCGAGACCCCCGCGGTGGCCGACCGGCTGGTTCTCGACCTCGACCCGGGGGCGCCCGCCACGGTGGTCGAGTGCTGCCGGGTCGCGCTGTGGCTGCGGGAGCGGCTGGCCGAGGACGGCCTCACGGCGTACGGGAAGACCTCGGGCTCCAAGGGCCTGCATCTGCTGGTCCCGATCGTCCCCACGGACTCGGCGGCGGTGTCGGCGTACGCGAAGGGCCTCGCCGTCCGGGCGGAGCGGGAGCTCGCCGACCTGGTGGTGCACCGGATGCAAAAGGCCCTGCGGCCGGGCAGGGTCTTCGTCGACTTCAGCCAGAACGCCGCCGCGAAGACCACCGCCACGCCCTACACCCTGCGCGCCCGCGCCGAGCCGGCCGTCTCGGCGCCGGTCACCTGGGCCGAGATCGAGGGCTGCCGCTCCCCCGGCGACCTGGTGTTCCTGGCGGACGCCATGGCGGCGCGGCTGGACCGGCACGGCGATCTGCTCGCCCCGCTGCGCGATCCGCAAGAGGCGCGGCCGCTTCCGGACTGACCGCGGGGACGCGCGCCCCGTCCCTACCGCACGCACGCGACTCTTGTCATGCTCCAATGCAAAAGCGCGTCACACACGGTCTGATCGTCCGAGCCGTGGTGCACACTCTGCGCAGACACTGCGTGTGTGACGTCGGCGGGGAGGCGATGGCGTGTTCGCGGGGATCGAAGAGGTGGACTGGGCCTCGATGAGGCATGCCCACGGACCGGCGGACGACGTGCCGGCGCTGTTACGGGGGCTGGCCTCCGCCGATCCGGCGGAGCGCGAACGGGCGCTGGACGGGATGTACGGGGCGGTGCACCACCAGGGCGACGTCTATCCGTGCACGCTCGCCTGCATCCCCTTCCTCCTCGAACTGGTCGCCGATCCCTGGGTGCCGGACCGGGGCGACATAGTCGAGTTGCTGACCAGCATCGGCGGCATCGACCTCGGCTCGGACGACGAGGAGGAGATCGGCGAGGACGAGGCGGAGGCCGCCGCCAACTACGCGATGGCCGCGGCGGCCGTCTCCGCCGGTGCCGGGGTCTTCTTCCCGCTGCTGGCCGACGACGACCCGGGCGTACGGCTGAGCGCCCCGCTCGCCCTGGCCGCCCTGCACGACGACCCGGCCAGGGTGCTGGGCCTGCTGCGGGCGCGGCTGGCGGCGGAGCGGGACGAGGAGGTGCGGCTCGCCCTGGTCGAGGCGGCGGGGCGGCTCGCCCTGCGCCACCGGCCGCTGGCCGGTCCGGTCGCCGACTGGCTCGGCCGGCTGATCGCGGAGACGGGCCCGCCGGGGCTGCGGCTCGCGGCCCTGGCCCAGCTGGCGCGCTGCGCGCCGCGCTCGCTGCCGGGCGATGTGGTGCCCGTCGTGACGGGCCTGCTGGGCGAGCTGCGCACCTCGTCCTCCGGTCCCGGCGGCACCCGGGCACGCCCCGTCGAACCGCCGGGGCCGGGCGCCGAGGCGGCCCCGATGACCCTGCGGGGGCAGGTGCGGGCGCTGTCCACCGAGGAGACGGCGGGGCGGGCCGCGCCCTGGACCGCCGATCTGCTGCGCACGCTGCACGCCGGGCTGGACGACCGGGTCGCCGAGCGGACCGCGCTCCTGGCCGACCAGCTGCGCAGCCCCGACCCCTGGCAGCGCCTCGACGCCGTCCGCATGAGCGACCGGCTGATCGGCGGCTGGCGGGGCTCGTACGCGGAGCTGGTGCGGCTGGTGGGCGAGCAGCTGGCCGCGCCCGAGCCGAGGCTCGCCGAGGCCGCTTCGCGCCTGCTGGAAGGGCTGTTCGGGCTGGCCGCCCCCGCGGCGGAGGCGCTGGCGGAGCGGGCGGCGGCGGACCCCGGGGCCTGGGTGCGGACCTGGCCGGACGGGCGGACCCAGCTGGGCGGCGCGGTGACGGCCCTGGCCCGGCTGGGCGACCCGCGCGCCCTGCCGGCGCTGACGGCGGCGCTCGCCGCTCCCGTGGTGCCGTACGAGGTGGGGCCCGCGGTCGCCCGCCTGGGCGAGGCGGCCCGGCCGCTGGCCGGTGCGCTGCGGCTGCGGCTGGGCGAGGCGGTGCTCGACGAGCGGGCGTACGACCGGGTGGGCCCGCTGCTGCGCGCGCTCACCGCGCTCCGGGCGGGCGCGGCGGCCCCGGAGGTGCTGCGGGTGCTGCGCGAGGCCCCGGACTCCGGGGGCGAGTGGCTGCGTACGGCGGCCCTGCGGGCCCTCGCCTCCTTCGGGCCCGCCGCAGGCTGCGCCGTGCCGGAGCTGCGGGCCCTGCTGCGGCGGACCGGGACGGCGGAGGCGGCCGAGGCGGCCGGGGCGCTGTGGGCGGTGGAGGGGGACGCCGACGCGGTGCTGCCCGCGCTGCTCGCGGGTCTCGCCGCCCGGGACGTGGACGCGCGGCGGACGGCGGCGGGCGTGGCGGGGAAGCTCGGCTGGCGGGCGGCGACGGGCGCGCCCCGGCTGCGGGAACTGCTGAGCGACGGGAACCTGTGGGTGCGGGTGGACGCGGGGATCGCTCTGTGGGAGGTTTCCGGTCGTGCCGAGGAGTCCCTGCCGGTGCTGCTGGCCGCCTGGGAGCAGAACCACCGGGCCCGGGTCCGGGTGGCGGAATGCCTGGCGCGGATGAGGCCCGCTGCGGCAGGGTCGGAGGCGGCACGTGTGCTGCTCGCCGAGCTCGCCTCCGTACGCCGTCACAACGCGCCGGAAGGCGCCTGCGGCAGCCACGACACGTACACCGACGAAAAGCTGCTGGCGCTCTGCCGCCGGGCGCTCCCGGGGAGAACGGGGAAGGAACCGACATGATCATTTTCGGCACGCGAGGCTACCTGTACCAGCTGGCCATCCTGACGCTGGTCTGCGGCTGGTGCGGGAATCCGGCGGCGCACACGCTGCGCAAGCGGGTCACGAAGTTCACGCTGTTCTTCGTGCCGCTGTTCCCGTTCTCGACCTCGTACGCCACGCAGTGCACGTTCTGCGGCGGCGAGCAGCGGATACCGAAGGAGCAGGCCGAGCAGCTGCTGGCGCAGCACGCGGCCTCGCAGGGCGGGAACCCGTTCGGCCAGGCGCCGCAGCAGGGCTACGCGCCGGGCGCCTCGGGGCCCTCGGGCCCGGGGCAGAACCCCTACCAGGGGTGACCGGACGCCCGGACACGGAGAGGGTGCCGTGAGCCTCGGTCCACGGCACCTCCACATCGCGACATAACCGACATAGCACCCGCGTCTTGCTACGTTGCGGGGCATGACCGCATCGACGGCGGACGCACCCCCGCCCGAGCTGCGCCTGCCCCGGCGGCGCGGCGTGGAACTCTCGCTCCTCATCGGGGCCGTCCTGATCTCCGTCTACGGCTACGCCGCGGTCGGCCTCGCGCACGACGACGCGGTCCCGCCCGACGTCGCGGGGTACGGCGGCGGTCTCGGCCTGCTCGCGCTGCTCGCGCATCTCGCGGTACGGCTCCGCGCCCCGTACGCGGACCCGCTGCTGCTGCCCATCGCCGTCCTGCTCAACGGCATCGGCCTGGTGCTGATCTACCGGCTGGACCTGGAGACCCCGGGCGACCGGGCGGCCACGACCCAGCTGATCTGGTCCACGATCGGCGTCGCGTTCTTCATCGCGGTCGTGGTGTTCCTGCGCGACCACCGCGTCCTCCAGCGCTACGCGTACGTGTCGGTGGCCGCCGCGCTGGTCCTGATGATCGTGCCGATCTTCTTCCCGGCGGTGAACGGGGCGAAGATCTGGATCAGGGTCGGCGGCTTCTCCTTCCAGCCGGGCGAGTTCGCCAAGATCCTGCTCGCGGTGTTCTTCGCCGCCTATCTCGCGGCGAACAGCAACGCCCTCGCGTACACCGGCCGCAAGGTCTGGAGGTTCCAGCTGCCCACCGGGCGGGTGCTGGGCCCGATCGTGGCGATCTGGCTGCTCAGCGTCGGCGTCCTGGTCCTGGAACGCGATCTGGGGACCTCGCTGCTGTTCTTCGGCCTGTTCGTGATCCTTCTGTACGTGGCGACCGGGCGCCGGGGCTGGATCGCGGTGGGGCTGCTGCTCGCGGCGGTCGGCGCGTTCGTCGTCGGCTCGTTCGAACCGCATGTGCACAGCCGGGTGCAGGACTGGCTCGATCCGTTCGCCTCGATCGACGCCGGCCGCGGTCCCGGCCAGCTGGCCCAGTCGCTGTTCGCCTTCGCGGCCGGCGGGATGCTCGGTACGGGGCTGGGGCTCGGCCACTCCGTGCTCATCGGGTTCGCCGCGAAGTCCGACTTCATCCTGGCGACGGCGGGCGAGGAGCTGGGGTACGCCGGGCTGACCGCGCTCTTCCTGCTGTACGCGCTGCTGGTGGCGCGCGGCTTCCGGGCGGGGCTCTCGCTGCGCGACGCGTTCGGGCGGCTGCTCTCGATCGGCCTCGCCTCGATCCTGGCGCTCCAGGTCTTCGTGATCGCGGGCGGGGTGATGGGGCTGATCCCGCTGACCGGTATGGCGATGCCGTTCCTGGCGCAGGGCGGTTCGTCCGTGGTCACCAACTGGATCATCGTGGCGCTGCTGATCCGGGTCAGCGATCTCGCCCGCAGACCGGCGCCGGACGAGGCGGCGGCGGGCGTCGTGGCGTCGGTGCCCGCGCCGCTTCCCGGGGCGGAGGACGAGCGGTGATCCGCTACATCCGGCACGCCGCCGCGTTCTGCCTGCTGCTGCTCGTCGCGCTGCTGGCCAACGCCGCCCGGGTCCAGGTCTTCGAGGCCGACGCGCTGGACGACAACCCGGCCAACCGGCGCAACACCATCGCCCGTTACGACCAGGCGCGCGGCAACATCCTGGTCGACGGGCGGCCCGTCACCGGCTCCCAGGACACCGGCGAGCAACTGGCGTACGAACGGACCTACCGCTACGGGCCGCTGTACGCGCCGGTGACCGGGTACGCCTCGCAGACGTACGGCACGACGCTCATCGAGAACGCCGAGGACGGCATCCTCGCCGGCACCGACCCGCTGCTCGCCCCGCTCCCCCTGTGGGGCGAGGTCACCCGGACCCAGCAGCCGGGCGGGGACGTCGCGACCACGGTCCGGGACGCGATGCAGCGCGCCGCGTACGAGGGCCTCGGCAACCGGCGGGGCGCGGTCGCCGCCGTCGAACCGGCGACGGGGCGGATCCTCGCGCTGGTCTCCACCCCCTCGTACGACCCCGAGCGGCTGTCCGGCACCGGCGCGTCCGTCACCGGTGCCTGGCGGGAGCTGAACGACGCGGAGAGCCGGCCCATGCTCAACCGGGCGATCCGGCAGACCTATCCGCCGGGCTCCACGTTCAAGATCGTGACGGCGGCGGCCGCGCTGGACGCCGAGGTCGTCACCGATCCGGACGCGGAGACCGACACCCCGTCCCCGTACGTGCTGCCCGGCACCTCGACCGTGCTGCCCAACGAGTCGCGCGGCTGCGAGAAGGCGTCGCTGGCGGACGCCATCCGGGTCTCCTGCAACACCGTGATGGCGCACCTCGGGGTGGAGGTCGGGCTCGACGGGATGGTGGCGGCGGCCGAGCGGTTCGGCTTCAACGACACCGGCCTGAAGATCCCGTCCGGGGTGGCGAAGAGCAACTTCGACACGGACATGAGCGACGACCAGCTGGCGCAGTCCTCGATCGGCCAGTTCGACACCAGCGCGACCCCGCTCCAGATGGCGATGGTCGCGGCGGCCGTCGCCAACAGCGGGGAGCTGATGTACCCGCACCTGGTGGAGCGGACGACCAAGCACGACGGGGCCACGGTCCGCACCACGGGGTCGGAGTCGTACCACCGGGCGATGGACCCGATGACGGCGACGCGGCTGCGGCAGATGATGGTCGACGTCGTCCAGGACGGTACGGGGACGAACGCGGCGATCGACGGGGCGACGGTCGGCGGCAAGACCGGCACCGCCCAGCACGGCGTCGACAACTCCGACCTGCCCTACGCCTGGTTCATCTCCTGGGCGCAGGCCGACGGCGCGGCCCGCCCGGCCGTGGCGGTCGCCGTGGTCGTGGAGGACGCCGAGGCCGACCGCGCCGACATCAGCGGCGGCGGCAGCGCGGCCCCGATCGCCCGTGCCGTGATGGAGGCGGCCCTGGAAGACTGAACGGGTGACGGATTCCGGGGTACTGCGCGAGGTGCTGGCCGCGATCGACCGCGAGGACCCGCGGCTGTGCGCCTTCCTCGACGTCTGGCACGACGACGCGCCCGCACGGCTCCCCGCCGCGTCCCGGCTCCCGCTGGCCGGGCTCCCCTTCGCGGTGAAGGGCCCCACCGGCCTCCGCTCGTACGCGGCGCGTCGGCTGATCGCGGCGGGCGGGGTCCCGGTCGGCTCGACGTCCGTGCCCGGACCGGGGACGTACTGGCAGACCTGGGGGCTCGGCCGGCACGGGCGTACGGTCAACCCCTGGCGCGCGGACCGGACTCCGGGCGGTTCGTCGGCGGGCTCGGCGGTGGCGGTCGCGGCGGGCCTGGTGCCGCTGGCGACGGGCAGCGACGGGGCGGGGTCGGTGCGCATCCCGGCCGCCTGGTGCGGGGTGTTCGGCCTGAAGACGACGAACGGCCTGCTGCCCTCGCCGGACCGGTCGGGCCTCGCCTCGGCCGGGGTGCTGGCGGCGTCGGCGGCGGAGGCGGAGACGTATCTGCGCTGCGTGCTGGACGACTACGCGCCGGCCCAGCCCGCGCTGCCGCTGTCCGCCGCCTACAGCCCGGACCTGGGCTTCGCGGAGACCGAGCCGGAGGTGGCCGCGGCGGTGCGGGGTGCGGTGCGGCGGCTGGAGGCGGCCGGGGTCGTGCGGCTCACCGGCGGCGGCTGCGATCTGCTGGACCCGGGGGCGGCCTGGTGCGCGGTGCGCGGCGGGGACGTACGGCCGCCGGAGGCGGAGGTGCGCGCGGAGAACGACCGCCGCCTGGACGCCTTCTTCGCCCGGACGCCGTTGCTCCTGACCCCGGTCACGCCGAACCGCCCGCACGGCCACGAGGGTCCGGGCGACACCTTCTCGACGGCACTGACCTGGGCGTTCAACCTGAGCGGCCATCCGGCGGCCAGTGTCCCGGCCGGCTTCACCGCTGACGGCTGCCCGGTGGGGCTGCACCTGGTCGCCGCCCGGGGCCGGGACGCGGAACTGCTGGGCGCGGCAGGGGCGGTGGAGCGTGCCTTGTCGGGGCCGGGTGAGCCGTTCGCACGAGTACGCGAACATCGTCGGTGAGTACGTGTACTCAGGGCGGGCGGCCCCCGGCACGGCAGCCTGGACTCCGACAGCCACCCCCTGAAGGAGTGCCACGATGCGTGAGAACCGTCGCCCCCGACCGCTGCGCACCACCGCCGCCCTCGCCGCCGGCGGCGCGGTGTTCGCGCTGCTCACGTCCGCCTGCTCGACGGCGGACGCGGTCTGCTCCGGCGGCGAGTACCCGGTGCTGTACGTCGGCAGCACGGGCAGCGCGTGCGTGAAGGACGGCGAGGAGCCGCCCAAGGGCTACGCCCGCTACCCCCAGGGCAAGGTCCCGGAGCACGTGGACGACCAGTGGTGGACGTACTGGAACGAGCACACCCTCGACAAGGACGGGAAGATCATCGAGGTCTCGGAGTAACGCCCGCCCGATCGGTCAGCCGGCCGACCCGGCCGCGATCGGCTTGCGCATCTCCTTGCGGACCTGGGCCGCCTGGCGCGCCGCCTCGGCGAGGTCGACCTCGCCGGGG
>NZ_JBMNDO010000099.1:0-29099 GCF_052542855.1 Streptomyces sp. SAS_281 | reverse complement strand
CCGCCGCCCACGGCAACGACGCCGCGGGCGGCGGCGACCGGCCGGTCTCGCACGCACCCCTGTCCCCGTCGCGGCCGGTGAAGGTCGCGGTGCCCGCGATCTTCATCGAGGCGCCGGTCACCGGCCTCGGACTCGACAAGAAGGGGCACCTCGGGGCCCCGCCCATGAGCAGACCCAGGGAGGTGGGCTGGTACCGCGACGGGCCCTCGCCCGGCGAGAAGGGCACCTCGCTGATCGTCGGCCACCGCGACACGGAGACCGGACCGGCGATCTTCCTCAACCTCAACGCCCTGCACAAGGGCGACAAGGTCACCGTCACCCGGGCCGACAAGCGGACCGCGGTCTTCACGGTCGACGCGGTCGAGACGTACACGAAGGACAAGTTCCCCGACGACAAGGTGTACGGCAGCACCGGTCGCCCGGAACTCCGCCTGATGACGTGCGGCGGACGCTTCAACAAGAAGGACGGCTACTCGGCCAACGTCGTCGTCTTCGCCCACCTCACGTCACTCAAGCAGCAGAAGGCATGACGGGCCCTCACCCCGCCCCGGCCGGCTCCCGCACGGCGAACGCGTTCAGGGTCAGGGACAGGCTCGCGGTGAGCCGCCGCGCGTACGGGACGTGCAGCGACTCGTTCGGCCCATGGGCGTTCGCCCCCGGGCCCAGCACTCCGCAGGCCAGGAACTGGGCCCCGGGGAACTGCCGGGACAGCTTCCCCATGAGCGGGATCGTGCCGCCCTGCCCGATCCGGGCGACGTCCGCCCCGTCGAAACAGGCCCGGCTCGCCCCGGACAGCGCGGCGCTCAGCCACGGCTCCTCGGCGGGCGCGTGCCAGCCGTCGGCGAGGACCCGGTCGGGCGTGAAGCGGACCGTCGCGCCGTACGGCGGGTCCGCCTCCAGGAGCCTGCCCAGCTCCGCGACGGCCGCCGCGCTGTCCACCGTCGGCGGCAGCCGCAGCGCCAGCTTCACCCGGGTACCCGGGCGCAGTACATTGCCGGCCGAGGCGACCGGGGGCAGCCCGTCCGCCCCGGTGACCTCCATGCTGGGGCGCCACGCCCGGTTGAGCAGCAGCTCCCCGGTGTCGCCGGCCACGGCCGAGGTGTCCCCGTACCAGTCGAAGCGCTCCCGGACCCCGTCGCCGAGCAGGGCCGCCGCCTCGCGGGTCTGCTCCCGGCGCTCCGGGGGGACCTCGCCGTGCAGGACGGCGGGGCGCAGCATGCCCGTCGCCGCGTCCTCCACGCGGTCGAGCAACTGCCGCAGCACCCGGAACGACGACGGCACCACGCCTCCGGCATCCCCGGAGTGCGCGCCGTCGCCGAGAACCCGCACGTCGAGCGTGCCGCCGCAGGCCCCGCGCAACGAGGTGACCAGCCAGAGCCGTTCGTAGTCGCCCGCGCCGGAGTCCAGGCAGACCACGAGGCCCACCTCGCCGATCCGGTCCGCCAGCACCCCGAACCAGTGGTCCAGGTCCGGGCTGCCGGACTCCTCCCCGGCCTCGAACACCCCGACACACCGGGGCAGGGCCGCGCCCTGCTCGGCCAGCGCGCGGATCGCGGTCACCGACGCGGGCAGCGCGTACCCGTCGTCGGCGCCGCCGCGCCCGTACAGCCGGGTGCCGTCGGAGGACGGCTCCCACGCGGTGCGCCCCCCGGTCCAGCCCTCGCCCCCGGGCTGCTTGTCGAGGTGGCCGTAGAAGAGGACCGTCTCGTCGGACCGGGGGCCCGCGCCGGGGATCTCGAAGAAGATCAGCGGCGTACGGCCGGGGGCGCGCAGGACCTCGGTGCGCAGGCCCGGCAGCGGGACCTCGCGCAGCCAGGCGGCCGCCGCGTCGACGGCCCGGTCCAGGTGCCCGCGCGCCTCCCACTCGGGGTCGTACGCGGGGCTGACCGCCGGGACCCGGATGTGGGCCCGGACCAGCGGCAGGATCTCGGTCTCCCACCGCGCGTCGCAGAACTCCCGTACGCGACCCGGGTCGGCGACGGCCCGCTCAGACATGGGCGGGCGCCTTCGCGGCGGGCGCGAACTCGATGCCGAGCAGCGCCTCGACGGGGGCGTAGACCTCGGGCATGTACATCGTCGGGGACAGCAGCAGGTTCTCCGCCGGGGCGACCAGGACCTCGATCCGCTTCCCCACCTCGACGTCGGCGGAGGCGAGCGGCTGCCCCGCCTCGTCGAACGTCGTGATCAGGTCCGGGAACGCGGCGCGGCGTCCGCCGGCCAGGTCGAGCGCCATGTACTCGTTGACGAAGTGCAGGGTGGTGCGGGCGGCGTCGTCCAGGACGGCGACGCCCACGTCCAGGCCCTCGCGCTGCTCGCAGCGGTACCCCAGGACCGTCCCCGCCGCGGCGATCTCGCCGCCCAGCTGCCGGGCCGCGCCGGCCGGTCCTTCGGCCAGGAAGCGGTGCCCCAGCTCGATGGCGAAGCCGATGGCGCCCGGGGCGCCGTTGCGGACGGCGTAGCCGACCTCGACCGGGTTGCGGGCGACGCCCACCCAGCCGCCCGCCTCCACGGACGCCCGCCGGACCACGTTCGACGTCGCGTCCAGGCCGCCGGATACGGCCCCCTCGACGTAGGCGTGCGGCTTGCCGCCCGCGTACCCCTGGCTGGACCGGTAGCCCTCGCGGCGGTGCAGGCCCATCGCTCCCATCTGGCTGGAGGGGTGGGCGCGGCCGTTGCACGCGAGGTCGATGACGGGCAGGCCGGTGAGCGCGGAGTGGAACCAGCCGTTGATCGTGGTCTCGGCGCCGTTCTCGTTGGTGTGCAGCGCGACCAGGTCGCCCGGCAGCTCGCGGCGCAGCAGCTCCAGCGCGCGCACCAGGTGCGTCGGCAGCACCTGCGGGTCGGGCGCGGCGGGGGCGCCGACCAGGGCGACGGTCGCGGTCAGGTCGCCGTCCCCGAACTCGTCGGCGCTCCACAGCTCGGGCGTGCCGACCTGGAGGGCCAGCTCGGCGGTGCGCAGGCCCCGCTCCACGAACCCGCCGCCGCCTCCGCCGAGTACGGCACCGCCGTACACGGCCGCGCGGATGTCGTCATGGGTCAGCTGTCGCTTCACGGGGTTCTCCCAGGGTGGTGCTGTGCGGGTGTACGAGAGGGCAGAGAGGGGACCGGTTACTTGGCGGCCTTGAACACGCCGTTGCCGAAGGAGTAGAGGGCGTCCCCGGCGATCGCACCGCCGGCGAAGACCTCCAGGTCGCTTTTGACGTCGCGGCCGAAGAGGCGCGGGGCGAGGACACGGGCGGCGATACCGGCGGCGACCATCCAGCCGGCCATCGGGGTCGTGATCAGCAGCCCGGTCGCGAGCAGGATGCCGAGCTGACGCCTCGAACCGCCGATGAGCTGCACGATCGCCCCCGGGATCGCCCACAGCGCGAGGTGCTTCGCGGTCTCGACGGACGGACCGGCCTTGATCGCGGCGACGTACGCGGCGTCGATCGGGGCGGTCTGGCCGTTGTCGAAGAACACCCGGTACGAGACGAGGACGACGACGATCGCGACGCCGAAGCCGATCATCGCGGCGATCAGCTGCTGGCGGCGGCCCTCCAGTTCGAAGGCCGGGTCGGCGTTCTCACCGCGCAGCATGTAGCCGGTCTTGAGGTCGTAACCCATGTCCGCGAAGGCCGGGCCGGTCGCGGCGGTGAAGCCCGACAGCACGACCAGCGCCTCCGGCGGGAAGCCGATGAGGATGCCGAGCAGCAGCGTGATCAGGGCGATCGCGAAGGCGGGGAACCAGCCGGAGTGCATGGAGGCGATGCCGACCAGCAGCTCGTGCAGGAACGCCGCGACGGAGGCGTACAGCAGGAAGCCGATCAGCATGCCCGGGCTCATGTGCGTGGCCGCGCCGGTCGCGAAGGCCAGCAGGACGGAGATCGTGAGGTAGGCGCCGAGGCCCAGCCGCATCGAGCGACCCAGCCGCCGCGCGCCCTCCTCCGCACCCTCGGGCGCACCCGCCGAGCGGGCCCGCGCCGCGTCGGTGCGCCGGGCGGCGAGGATGGTCCGGCCGACCTGGACGAGGGCGACGAGCCCGGCACCGATCATCATCCCGTGCGGCAGGTACATCGCGTTCAGGTCGAGCCCGAACAGCGGGTCCGCGTACTGCGTGAACAGCAGGCCGGCGCCGAACGCGGCCATCGCGCCGAAGCCGCCGATCAGGGCCACGCCGAACGCCGACATCGGCAGCGAGAACACCGCACCCAGCAGGCCGGTCAGCAGGCCGAGACCGAGGACCTTGGCGCGCCGGCCGCCCTGGTCGCCCGCCTTGATCGCCTCGGCGGCGGCGAGCCCGGGCGGCCACGGGTTCTTCGCGGGGAAGGCCGGGGTGTCGTACATCCGGTACAGCAGCCAGGCGTCGACCAGCATCGCGACCGAGACCCCGACCAGCATCGGGACGATCATGTCGTCCATCCCGAACAGGAACGGGATGCCGATCGGCAGGAACAGGCTGTTCGCGGCGCCGAACGTGGCCGACGAGATGCTGGTCTGCGCCAGGTTCTGCGCGTGGACCGAGCGGAAGCCGCGGAAGGCGACGAGCGGCACGCGCGCCAGCGTCATCGCGGCCAGCGCGCCGATCAGCGACGTGCTGGGCGTGACGCCGAGGGTGGCGAGCAGCTGCACACCGACGACCGCGCCGAACACGCTGAGCACCACGGTGAGGATCAGGTTGCCGGGCGCGAGGGCGCGGGGATGGCGCGCTCCGTCGGCCGCCGGGTGCGGGGCGTCGGTGACGGCCCGGTTCGTCGCGTCGGTACTCATGGATCTCCGGTGCTTCCGTGCGGGGCGGCGTGTCCGCCGCTCCAGGAGTTCCAAATTATGGAACCATGTGTGAATATCTGGATGTCCTGGATCATCTACGGGGCACGCCCACCCGTCAAGGGGGTGGGCGGCGGTCTCGGTATGTGGGCGCCCCTTACGATCGGACGCACGGGCCTCGGGGTCCGGGGGAGGCAGGAGAACGGTGAGCACACTCGCCAACGCGCGGGACGTCCTGCGGCTGCTGGCGCGCCTTCAGCGCGACCTGACCGTGACGGACGTGGCGGGCGCGCTGGACCTGCCGAAGAGCTCCGTCTCGCGGACGCTGAGCATGATGGCCGAGTACGGCTTCCTGGACCGCGACCCGGTGAGCCGCGCCTACCGGCCCGGCGAACTCGTCATGGAAGCCTCGTACCACTTCCGCGCCTCCCGCTCCACCGCCTCGCTCCTGGAGGAGGAGCTGGCCAGGCTGGTCGCCGACATCGGCTACACCGGTTACGTGGACGTGCTCGACGGCGCCGAATCGCTGGTGCTGCACATGCGCATCGGCACGGTCGGCGCCCTCCAGGCGTACACCCCGGCCGGCACCCGCGCGCCCGCCTACGCCAGCTCCATGGGGCGCGCCCTGCTGGCCCGCCTGGACGACGCGCAGGTGCTGCGGCTCGTCGACGCCCGCCTCGAACAGGCCACCGGGTCGGCCCCCCGCACCCCCGGGGAGCTGGTCTCCTCCCTGGCCCGGGTGCGCGCCGACGGCTGGGAGTCCTCACGCGGCGAGTTCGTGCCGAACGTCGCCGGCATCTCCGCCGCTGTCGTGGACGGCGATACGGGGCAGGTCTTCGGCATAGGGATCGCCCTGCCCGCCCCCGAGCTGCGCCGCGAGAACGAGGCCCGCTTCGGACGGGCGGTGCGCGATGCCGCGCGACGTGTGGGCAAGCGGATCGGCGATCCCTACTGGCTGCGGTACGTGGCCGACGCGGAGGCGTGACGGGCCGCTGTACCGGGAACGGGGCCCGCTCAGGAGAGCAGCGGCCCCAGCATCGCGCCCACCACCGCGCCCGGTGTCAGCACCGGGGCGGTGATTCCGGCCGCGCGCAGCGCCTCGCGGTGCCGGGTCCCGTAGCCCATGCAGTCGAGCACCAGCGCGCCCGCCCCCGCGTCCAGCTGGGCATGGGCCGCCGCGCGCAGACCGCTGTCGTCGTCGGCGTACGGCGAGGCCGTGGTGAACGCCGGTGCCGGGTCGAGCGCCCGCCACTTCGTCCGGGCCTCCGCGACCTGCTCCGGCAGCGGTACGACGATCCCGACCCGGCTGCCCCGCAGCGCCGCGCCCACGTACCCCGTGAGCAGCGCGTCCGGCTCGACCAGCCGCGCCCGCCGCGTCCGCAGCCCCGGGAACTCCCCGGTGCACAGGAGCACCACGACATCCGCCCCCTCCGCATCCACCCGCTCCACGAGCGTGACGAGACCGGCGCCGACGGCGTCGGCGTCCAGCGTCACGGGGGTGCCGTCGGCCAGCCGGCTCAGCAGCGTCGCCCGCCCCCGCACCGCGCCGAACCGCGCCTCCACCTCCGCCCGGCCGAGCCCGTCGAGGACCCCCGCGTGCCGTATCCGGGCCGTGGGCGGCAGCTCCGTCTCGATGGCCACGGAGAGGTCGGGGCGGGGGGACTGGCCGATGGTCAGGAAGGTCACGGTGTGCACGGGGCCTCGCTTCGACGGTTGTTCCGGATACTGGAAGTCGGTTGCGGAACAACGTAGCGCCGGGCGCCGCCCGGCCGACAGGAGGAGCCCTCGGCGGAGGTCACCGCCGAGGGTGTGGAGCGGGTCGGTCCGGCCCCGCTCCGCCCACCTCCTCCCGGCGCACCGCCACCGCCGCCCGGTGGCCCGGCGGGACGGCGATGTCGGCCAGGAGCCAGCCGCCCGGGGAGGCCGGTGCCGGTCCGGCACCCACGTACTCCGTCGACGGGTCCCCGCCCAGGCCGATGCCGAGCCCTTTCAGGTACGCCTCCTTCCTGGTCCACACCCGGGCGAAGGCGGCCGGCCGCAACGGGGGCGCCAGCGCGGCGAGTTCCGCCGCCTCCAGAGGGTGGACGACATCGGCCGCCTCCAGGAGGGTGCGCGGGTCCGGTACGGGTTCGACGTCCACGCCGACCGGGGTGGCGGCGACGGCGATCAGGCTCAGGCCCTCGCAGTGCGAGAGCGAGAAGTGCAGGGGCCCGTCCGGGAGTACGGGCCGCCCGTGCGGTTCGCCGCAGCACGGGCAGGGCGCCCGGGCCACCGACACCGTGCGCGGGGCGATACCCAGGTGGTTGCCGAGGACCCGGCGCAGTCCGACGTGGGCGCACAGATAGGTGGCGCGGTCGGTGGGGCGGCGGAACTCGTCGGCCCGGGCCAGTTCGGCCGGGCCGAGCACGAGCGGGGCATACCGGGTCGCGGTCTCCTCGTGCGCGGCGGTGGCCACCAGCCAGAGCTGCGGGCGGCCCGGTCCCGGCCCGGCCGGCGGGGGCAGCGCGGCGGGCAGCGGGGGGAGTGCGGTGGGCAGGAGGACGGATTCGAGAACGGGTGACGGACGGGGGTCCAGCAGGGACATGGCTGCCTCACACGGCTGTGGCGGTGGGCTCGGGGGCGGCGGGGACCTCCGTCGTGCCGGGGGCCTTCCGCGTCAGGGGGGCGCGCAGGGCGAGCGTGGCGGCGATCGGCGAGAACAGTGCGACGCACGCGCACAGCAGCCAGGTGCCGGTCACGCCCAGGGGCGCGGAGAGCGAACTGAAGACGGCCAGGGACAGGGGCGCGGCCCCGATGCTGGACAGCGAGAACGTGGACATCGCGGCGCCCACCTTTCCCTCGGGGACGGCCTGTTGGTACGCGGTGACCAGGGCGGGCCCGTTGAGCCCCGAGAACAGGCCGACCGCGCACGCCGTGACCGCGAGGACGGCCGGCGAGGGCACCAGGGCCATCGACCCCATACCCACGGCGAGCCCGGTGCCGGTGACGACCAGCTTGACCGGGACCGGGATGCGGTGGGCGAGAGCGGCACCGGCCGCCGCCGACGCCAGGGCACCCGCGCTGAACGCGGTCAGGGCCGCCGCGACCGAGCCGATGCCCCAGCCCTCGCCGGACGCGCGCAGCGGAAGGGCCACCTCGGCCGGCCAGAGGAACGCGAAGTCCATGCAGAAGCAGGCGACGAACATCCAGCGCAGCCGGGGGTGGGCGCCCAGGAGCAGGAGCCCGTCACCGGAGCGCCGGAACAACGACGGACGCGGCCCGGTGCCGTGCTCCGGCCGGGTCATGCCCCGGGTCACATGGAACGCGCAGACCAGCCAGACGGCGCACCCGGCCGCCGAGACGAGCATGACCCCGGACAGGCTGCCCGCCACCACCAGCCAGGCGCCCAGCGGCGATCCGGCGATCGGGGCCAGCCGCATCACCATGGAGAACAGCGAGTTGGCGCGGCCCAGGTGCTCCTGGGGCGCCAGCCGGGTGAGCAGGACGCCCGACGCCGGGCCGGTCAGACCCAGCAGCGAGCCCTCGACCACCGCGACGGCCATCAACGGCCAGACGCTGTCGGCGCCCGCGGTGACCAGAGCGCCGGTCACGAGGACGGCGAGCCGGGTGGACGTGGCCCGGAGGAGGACCGCGCGCGGGCCGAGGGAGTCGGCGAGCGCGCCGCCGAACAGCAGCATCAGGGCGCGCGGCAGCGTGGAGGCGAGGATGACGAGCGTGACCGCGGACCGGCCGCCGAGCTGGACGGCCGTCCAGTTCATGGCGATGATCAGCGCGAAGCTGCCGCACTGCACGGCCGCCTGGCCGGTGACGAAGCTGCCGATGCGCCGCCAGTCGGGAGCGAGGCCCGCCTCGGACGGCGGGGCGGTGGGATTCGTTGTCATGGGTTCGGCTTCCTGGGTCGGCGTTATGCGGAGAGGGGAGTACGGCTCGTCGCGCGAGTGGTTCAGCGACGCGTCACGCGGACGTCGACGCCCGTGTCGTCGCCGCGCAGCGCCGCCGCGACGGCCAGCGCGGCGGCCCGGCCGACGGCGCGCCGCAGGGCCCGCCGGTCGCGCGCGGCCCGGGTGCGGCCGGGGGCGTGGAGTTCCAGGCGGCCGCCGAGGTAACCCCGGCCCGCCTCGGCCAGGGCACGCTGCACGGCCGGCAGGGCCGCGTCGGCCACGGGGTCCCGGCCGCCGGCGTCGCGCACGGCGTGGCCGGCGGGCCCGACGGTGACGCCGGGGGCCTCCCGCAGCAGGAACCTGGCCCGGACGGTGCGGTGCCGGCCGGTGACGCGGTGGGGCCGGCCGGCCGGGGAGGGCCGGCCCTCGGCGGCGCGCCGCGCGGCGGACCTCGCCCGCCCGTTCACCGCGTCGCTCCGGCGGCCGCCGGGCCGGCGGGCAGCGGCGCTCCGGTGTCGAAGGGGCCGCCGTCCGGCCACCACAGGTCCTCGGGGCCCAGTGCGCCGACGTCGTACTTGCCCAACGCGCTCACCAGGAGCCGAAGTTCGAGAGCGATGCTCTCGGCGAGGCGCACCAGCCCCTGCTCCGGGTCCTCGTCCACGGCGACGAGCGCGGCGCGGCCGAGGCCGGCGGCCGTGGCGCCCAGGGCGAGGGCGCGCAGGACGCGTCCGCCCTCCCACATCCCGCCGCTCGCCAGCAGGCAGCCCCCGGGCCGCCCGATCCGGCGCAGGCACTCGGCGAGCGGCAGCCCGACCTGGTCGAGGAAGACCCGGGGCGCCCAGCCGGTGCCGCCCTCCGCGCCGTCCACGGTGACGGCGTCGGCCCCGGCGGCCCAGGCGGTGCGGGCGGCGTGCGCGATGTCGCGGCCCGGGTGGAACTTCACCCACGTACGGGCCTTGGGGAAGTTGTTCCGCATGAAGCGCAGCTGCTGGCGCAGGATCTCGTCGGTGAAGGTGCCGGGCGTGGCGCAGCGCAGCCGGCGCTCGTCGTCCGCGCCGAACGCGTCGGTGACCGTGAACCGGTCCGCCAGCTGCTCCGCCTCCGCGCCCCCGACGACGGTCATCCCGCCGAGTCCGGGCTTGGCGCCCTGACCGGTCTTCAACTCGAAAGCAAGGCGCCCCGATTCGAGGAGCGGCCGGGTGGCGGGGTCGCTGTAGAGGAGGTTCCAGACCTCCGAGTCGGCGTCCTCGGTGGACTGCTGGACGACGATCCCGCCGACACCCTCGGGCGCCCCTTCGAGGTACGCCTCGATGCGCGCGAGGAGCGCGGAGCGGGCGGCGTCCCCGCCGCGCCGGTAGCCGTGCACGGGGACCATGTTCTCGCCGATGACCATGGGGATGCCGAGGCGGCCGGCCTGCCGGGACGCCCGCACGGCCAGGTCGCCGCTGCCCGCCCGGGTGGACCCGAACGCCGACAGGTACAGCGGCAGCGAGGCGGTGAATCCACCGGTCCGGCAAACCAGTTCGACGTCACCGGACTCCGGCTCGCGGGCCAGGTCGATCAGCTTCTCCAGCCGCTCCGGCATGAAGACGGGCGGGACGATCCTGGACCGGTCGAGCGCGTCCGTGCCGGCCGCACGCCCGGGGCCGAAGAGCTCGGTCCCGTACGAGCCGGGGTCGGGGAACACCGCGGCGGTGCCGTGCCGGGCGCGGGCGCGGATCTCGTCCTCGGGGAGGCCGGGGGCGGCGAGGGCGCTCACGGGGCGATCACCCCGGGGAGCTTCGGGTAGGCGCTGACCTGCCACAGCGAGTCGAGGCCGGTGAGGAAGCGGACGAGGCGCTGGAGGCCCATCCCGAAACCGGCGCTGGCCGGGATGCCCTCCCGGGCCTCCTTCAGGTACCAGGCGTACTTGGCGGGGTTCTCGCCGCTCTCGCGCATCCGCGTGACGATGGTGGCGTAGTCCGCCTCGCGCTCACTGCCCGAGACCAGCTCGCCGTAGCCGTGCGGGGCGATCAGGTCGAAGTTCCGCAGGACGCCGGGGCGTTCGGGGTCCTCGCGGTCGTAGAAGCCGCGCGAGCCCTTCGGGTAGTCGTTGATGAAGAACGGCCGGTCGCTCTCCAGCGAGAGGAGCCGTTCGCCGGTCCAGTCGATCTCGCTGTCCGGGCTCTGCGGGTGCCCGGAGGCGAGGAGCCGGGAGACCGCCTCCCGGTGGGTGCACACGTCGTACTTTCCGCTGCGCACGTCCGCGAAATCCGCCTCCTGGCGCCCCAGTTCGGCGAGAACACCGGGAACGGCGGTCCACACGTGCTCGGCGACATGGGTGAGGAGCCCGGCGGCGACCTCCTGCGCGTCCTCGCGGCTCGCGCCGGCGATCTCCACGTCGATCTGGTGGAACTCGACCAGATGGCGGCCCGTGGTCGCGGTCTCCTCCGGCTCCACGCGGACGTTGGGCGCGATGTAGAACAGCTTCGGGAAGCCGTGCAGCGACGCCTGCTTGTACAGGATGGCGCTGGTCATCAGCTTGTACGGGCGGCCGTAGTAGTCGACGTCCAGGGCCTTGGCCCCCCGGCCGCCCGGGTCGGTGACGGGTCCGACGAGCGGGGGCAGCAGCTCCGTGAAGCCCGACCGCCGCAGGAACTCGCGTGCCGCGTACAGGGCCTCCTGCTGGACGAGCATGGCGGCGCGCAGCTGCGGGGAGCGCAGGTGCTCACCGAGCGGCGGCGGCAGGGCGGGGCCTGCGGGCTGCGGGGCGTTGTCCATGACGGGCTCCTGTTCGTGGCGGTGGTGAGGGGTGTCGGTACGTGGCCGGTGCGTGGTCAGGGGGCGGGCCGGCGGCCGGTCGTAGCGGTCGGCCATGTGGTGGAGGGCGGTGAGGAGGCCGTTCGCGGTGAGCGGCGCCAGATCGGCCGGGGCGTCGGGGCGGATCGGCATCGCGCCGGTGTCCGACCAGCGCAGCCGGCCGTCCGCGCCGATGACGCTGCGGGAGCGGCCCGCGTTGTCCGGGTGGAGGCAGAACGGCACGTCGAGCAGGCCGCGTTCGAAGGCGGCGGGCAGCGCGCGGGACAGGTCGGGGTGCAGCCCGAGCACGGCTTCCACCAGGGCCCGGGACTCCGCGTAGACCTCGGAGTCGCCCGGGCCTCCCGGCAGCGGCGGACCGGCGAGCGCGGCGGCCGCCGCGGCGGTCTCCAGGGCGCGGACGTTTTCGGCGACGGTCGGGATGCGGCGGGATTCGGCGGTCGTCTTCACGAGGAGCCGGTCCGCCCCCGCCCGCACCGCCAGCCGTGCCGACGCTTCGAGCAGCCGGGTCGCCCCGCGCTCGGTGCGCGGATAGACGCCCATGTACGTGTAGAGGACGACATGATGGTCGACGCCCGCCGGCAGCAGCTCACCGGCCAGCCGGCGCAGGGCCCGTATCGCCTCCTCGTCCTGGCCCGGGTCCGTCTGCTGGGCGTAGCTCGACGAGACGCTGCGCACCCCGTGCTGGGCGAAGAACAGGCATTCCAGCACGCTCGTCGCGACGAGCAGCCCGGGCGGGCAGAGCTGGCCGAGCAGGCAGCCGCCGAAGCTTTCGAGGTGCGGAACCGAACCGGGGCGGGCGTGTCCGGCGAGGAGTTCGCACCCCTCGGCCCAGGCGGCGACGGACTCGCGCAGCGGCGTGCGGCCGTACGGCAGGCAGTAGGAGACGGGCCCGCCCTCGGTCGCGTCGAGGCCTGCGGCGAGCAGGGCCCGGACGATGGCCTGCGGGCGGGCGGAGCCGTGGCGGACCTGGACCGGGAAGCCGTCGTCGTGGACCCCGTCGAGCAGGGCGCGGGTGACGGCGGGCGGGTGCGTCGCGATCGGGTAGCCGTTGAGGGCGTCCCCGTCGGCGAGCGCGGCCCGGGCGCCCGCGAGGTCGCCGACGCGGGTGTAGCTGTCGATGGTGAGCGTGCCGGCGGTCGTGGCCGCGGCGGCCCTGGTCCGCTCCAGGCCCGTACGCATGGCGCGCGGGTCGCCGAAACCCATGCGGGGCTGGACCACCAGCCGCCCGGCGGCGGCCGAGGCCGCGACGTACGCCCCGAACGGCCGCGGCGCGCCGGCGGTCACGCTCCCACCCCGGCGGGGGTCGCGAGGAACGCGCACAGGGTGTCCAGGTCGCCGGCCCCGTCCCCGAGGACGGCGTCGCAGCCCGCCGCGTACAGCCGGGCCGCCTCCGCCTCCCGGGAGTGGCCGGCCGTGCCCAGCTTGCCGCCGACGGCCACCGGCAGGGCGGCCAGACCCGGTTCGGCCCGCAGCGCGCGCACGGCGGCGAGCGCGTCCCGGTAACCGTGGCCGTTGACGCTGCTCAGCACGACCGCGTCGGGGGCATGCCGGCGACAGGCGGCCGTGAGCAGACGGGGACTCGCACAGGGGCCCAGCGCGACGACGTCGTGCCCCCGCTCCTCCAGGAACAGCCCGAGATACACGAGGTTCCAGGTATGGGAGTCCGAAGCGGTTCCGCTCAGGAGTATCTTCATGCCTTCGACGTTATTTGTCCAAAGGCTTTCCGGGCGGAAGTCGGAGCGGAAGTCGAGCGGCAGCAACGGGCGGCAGTTTCCCTTTTCCGCGTTTCCCGAAAAGGAGGCCGGCGGACATACGGAAATGCCGTGTCCCCGCAGGAGCTGCGGGGACACGGCACGGGTGCGGCGGCCGGTCAGGTGTACTGGGCGACCAGGCTCCGGGGGCGGATGTCGGTCCAGTGCGCGGTGATGTACTCCAGGGCCTCGGAGCGGTTACCCGGCCCCCAGACACCCTCCCAGCCTGCCGGGACATCGGCGAAGGCCGGCCACAGGGAGTGCTGGCCCTCGTCGTTCACCACGACGTGGAAGGAGCCCTCGGCGTCGTCGAAGGGGTTCGCGATGTCGCTCATGAATAACTCCTCGTTTCGTTTTCCCGCAGGCTTTTCTCCTGCAGTGCGGAGAGTTTCTCCGCGATGACTGTTCCGATGTGCGCGAGAGACTCTTCCTCGGCCATCCGTAGATGTGTGGATTCCACGGTGTGGTTTTCGACCGGGCCCGTCAGATACGGACTCCAGGTGGCGGCCAGCGCGCCTTCCGGTTCGCCGGGCCGGCGGGCGGTGAAGAAGACCGCTCCGGTGTCCGCGACCTCGGGCACGTGCCGCGCCATGAGGGCCGCGTGGGTCTCGGAGGCCCGCAGCACCGCACGTATCTCCTCGGTGCTGAAGCCGCCGAGCACCGGGTCCACCGCCTCCGGCAGCGCGTCCTTCCCGGGCGCCGCCTCCCGTTCCGCCGGCGGCAGCACCGACACGCTGCCCGGCCCGGTCTGGTGGACGTCCATCAGCGCGAGCAGTTCGACGTGCTGACCGGCCGCGCGGAGCCGTACGGCCATGGTGTGGGCGACGATCCCGCCGAAGGACCAGCCGAGCAGCCGGTACGGGCCCCAGGGCTGGACCTGCCGGATGCGTTCCAGGTAGTCGTCGGCCATCTCCTCGACGGTGCGCGGGAGGTGGCCGGGCTCGCTCAGCGCGCGGGCCTGGAGGGCGTACAGCGGCTGGTCGTCCCCGAGGTGCCGGGCCAGGCCCGCGTACGACCAGCCGACCCCGGTCCCCGGGTGCACGCAGAACAGCGGACGGCGGGTGCCCCGGGTGTTCAGCGGGAGCAGCACGCCCATCGCGCCGGCCGTGCCGTCCGGGTCCTGCGCCCCCAGCAGCCCGGCCAGGGTCGGGGCGCGGAACAGGTCACGGACGGTGCGGTCGATGCCGAGGACCGACCGCACCCGGCTCACCAGGCGCACCCCGAGCAGCGAGTGCCCGCCCAGCGTGAAGAAGTTGTCGTCCAGACCGACCCGGGGCGCGCCCAGGATCTCGGCGAACAGCCCGCACAGCACCTCCTCCCGGGCGTTCCGCGGCGCCCGGTGCTCGACGGCGGGCCGGTCCGGCGCGGGCAGCGCCCGGCGGTCCGGCTTCCCGTTGACCGTCAGCGGCACGGCGTCCAGGACGACGACCGCCGAAGGCACCAGATGGGCGGGCAGCGCGGTACGGGCCAGGGCGAGGACGTCCGCCCCGGTGACCACGGCCCCGGCGCGCGGCACCACGTACCCGACGAGGTTCCGCTCGCCCGGCCGGTCCTCGCGTACGACCGCGAGAGCCTGCCCGACCGAGGGGTGCGCGGCGAGCGCGTGCTCCACCTCGCCCGGCTCGATCCGGACCCCGCGCAGTTTGACCTGGCCGTCCGCCCGCCCCAGGAACCGCAGTTCGCCCTCCGGCGTCCAAACGACCCGGTCGCCGGTGCGGTACATGCGGCTGCCGTCCGCCTCGAACGGGTCGGGCACGAACCGCTCGGCCGTCAGATCCGGGCGCCCGGTGTACCCGCGTGCCACGTGCGCACCGGCGATGTACAGCTCGCCGGGCACGCCCGGCGGCACGGGCCGCAGCGCCGCGTCCAGGACATGGCTCCGGGTGTTGTCCATGGGCCGGCCCAGGTGCAGCCCGGCCGCGCCGAGCGCGCCCCGGCCACCGGTGAGCCACTGGTTGTGCGAGGCGAACGTCGTCTCGGTGGGACCGTAGGAGTGGACGAGGACGGTGTCCGGGCAGTGCGTCAGGACCCGCTGCACGGCGGTGGGCGAGGCGACGTCGCCGCCCGTCCACACCTCGCGCAGCAGCCGCAGCGTGTCCAGCGCCTCGTCGGCCATCACATGGAACAGACCCACGGTGAAGTAGGCGGCGGTGACGCCGTGTTCGCGGACCGCGCGGCCGGTCTCCGCGAGGTCGGTGCCGTCACCGCGCATGACGACCAGACTGCCTCCGCCGAGGAGCGGCACCCACATCTCGAACACCGAGGCGTCGAACCCGGTCGCCGAGTGGACCAGCATCCGGTGCGGACCGCCGGCGGTGGTGTCGCGGTCGGCGGCCAGCTCGGTCACGTTGCGATGGGTGACGCCGACGCCCTTGGGGCGGCCGGTCGACCCGGACGTGAACATCACGTACATCAGGTCGTCCCCGTCGACCGCCACGGCCTCGCGGTCCGTCGGCGGCGCGTCCACGGCGGGCGCGTCGACCAGGAGGACCGGTACGGAGACCTCCTCCGGCACCGTGCCCGCCCGCCCCGTGTCCGTCGCTACGAGGCGGACGCCCGCGTCCTGGACCATCAGCGCGATCCGGGCCCCGGGCAGGGCGGGGTCCAGCGGGACATGGGCGGCCCCGCACTTGAGGACCGCGAGCGCGGTGACCACCAGCGGCGCACCGCGTTCCAGCAGCACCCCGACGGTGTCCCCCCTGCGCACCCCGGCCGCCTGCAGCCGGGCGGCCAGCGCGTCGGCGCGCGCGTCGAGTTCGCCGTAGCCGACGGTCCCCGCATCGGTGATCAGCGCGGGCGCCCCGGGCGTGCGAGCGGCCCGGCGGGCGATCGCCTCGTGGACGGGGGCCCGGTCGCGGGTCACGGTGGCCGTGTCGTTGTACTCCGCGACCAGCCGGAACCGCTCGGCGTCGGTGAGCAGGTCCACCGCCCCGATCCGTACGCCGGGGTCGGCGGCGACGGCGTGCAGCAGACGCCCGACGTGGGCGGCGAGCAGCGCGGCGGTGGCGGCGTCGAACAGATCGGTGGCGTACTCCAGCCCGCCCGCCAGACCGGCCGGCCGCCCCGCCTCGTCCTTCCGCTCCCACAGGGCGAGGGTCAGGTCGAACTTGGTGGACAGCGTTTCCAGCGGGGCGGGTTCGGCCCGGAGCAGCGGGCCTTCGGCGCGGTCGGCCGAGTAGTCGTGGTGGAGCTGTACGACGAACTGGGCCAGCGGGTGGTGGGCGGTGGAGCGGGCCGGGTTGAGGTGTTCCACGATCCGGTCGAAGGGGAGCCGCTGATGGGCGTAGGCGGCGAGATCGGTGTCGCGTACCCGCCCCAGCAGCTCGGTGAACTCCGGGTCACCCGACGTGTCGGTGCGCAGGACCAGCGTGTTGACGAAGAAGCCGACCAGTTCGCTCAGGGCCTCGTCGTCGCGCCCCGCCGTCATGGTGGCCAGCGGCAGGTCGGTGCCGGCCCCGTGCCGGGTCAGGACGGCGGCGAGGGCGGCTTGCAGCACCATGAAGAGGGTCGCCCCCTGGCGCCGGGCCAGCTCCTCCAGGGCCTGGTGGGTGGCTGCGTCCACGGCGAGCGGCGCATGGCCGCCCCGGTGGGTGGCCTCGGCCGGGCGGGGCCGGGCGGCGGGCAGTTCGAGGACGGGCGGCGCCCCGGCGAGGGCCCGTTCCCAGAACGCGAGGTGGCCGTGCGCCGCCGGTCCGTCGAGAAGTTCCTGCTGCCAGAGCGTGTAGTCGGCGTACTGGACGGGAAGCGGCTCCCAGCCCGGTGCGCGGCCCTCGGCGCGGGCGGCGTAGGCGGCGCCCAGGTCCGCGAGCAGCGGGCCCGTCGACCAGCCGTCGGCGGCGATGTGGTGGACGAGCAGGACGAGGACCTGGCCGCCGCCGACGTCCGGGGTGAGCAGGGCGGCCCGCAGCGGGAGTTCCCCGGCCAGGTCGAAGACGTGCCCGGCGGCCGAGGCGACCGCCGCCCGGAACCGCCCGGCCGGCACGGTACGCACGTCGAGCACGGGCCGGGCGCCCGCCACGATCTCCTGGTACGGCTCCCCGTCGACCGAGGGGCAGCGGGTCCGCAGCACCTCGTGGCGCTCCACCAGATCGGCCAAGGCGCGTCCGAGCACATCGGCGTCCAGTGGCTCGGCCGGGCGCAGCACCAGCGGGATGTTGTACGAGGCGCTGGGCCCTTCCAGCGCGTCGATGAACCAGAGTCTGCGCTGTGCCCGGGACAGCGGCAGCCGCTCCGGCCGCTCCGTGCGGCGGACGAGCGCGGGTCCCGCGTCCCCGGCGCCCCGGTCCTCCGCGATGCGGCGCGCCAGGGCGGCCGGGGTCGGGGCGAGGAGCAGGTCCCGGACGTGGACGTCGACGCCCAGCCGGGCTCTGATCCGGTTGGCGAGCCGCACCCCGCTCATCGAGTGGCCGCCGATGGTGAAGAACCCCTCGTCCGGGCCGACCCCGTCCAGCCCCAGGATCTCCGCGAACATCTCCCGCAGGGTGTCCACGTGTTCCGCGTCCGGTGCGCCACCGGTCCGGGCCGCCTCGGCGTCGGCGGCCTGCCGGGCGGCGAGGGCCGCGACGCGCTCACGGCGTCCGACGAGGGCCCGCCGCTCTTCGTCGCCCAGCAGCCCGGCGTCGGCGACGGATGCCCCGGGCCGCTCGGCAGCCGTGCGCAGGGCGCGTTCCAGGGCGCCCAGCAGGAGGCGGGCGGTGTCCTCGTCGAGGACGTCACGCGCGTACTCCAGGGCGAGTTCGAGGCCGGCGGGCGTGCCGTCGGCGGCGCGGTGCTCCACGCACGCGGCGGTCAGGTCGAACTTGGTGGTCGCGGGGCCCTCCGCCCGGAAGCGGCCGGTGAGCGGGCCGAACGCGAAGGGCGCGTCGGCCGGGGCGGCGGTGCGCAGGGTCAGCATCGTCTGGAAGAGCGGGTGCACCCCTGGCGTGCGCGGCGGGTTCAGGTGCTCCACCAGCAGGTCGAAGGGGAGGCCCTGGTGCTCGTAGGCGGCGAGGTCCGCGTCCCGTACCCGCTCCAGCAGCTCGGCGAACGCCGGGTCACCCGATGTGTCCGTCGGCAGGACCAGCGTGTTGACGAAGAAGCCGACGAGCGCCCCCAGCGCCTCGTCGTCCCGCCCCGCGACCGGCGTGCCCACGGCGACCCGCTCTCCGCACCCCGCCGCCCGCAGCGCGAGGGCCAGCGCCGCCTGGATCACCATCAGCATGCTCGCGCCGTGTGCGTCGGCCAGCAGGGCGAGCCGGCTGTGCGCGTCCGGGCCGAGGCGCGTGGAGACCACACCGCCCCGGTGATTCGGCGCGGCCGGGCGCGGCCGGTCCAGCGGCAGAGCAGTGACGGCAGGCAGCCCGTCCAGCTCCGCGCGCCAGTGGGCGAGCCCGCGCGCCACGGCGGAGTCCGGGTCGTCGGCCGTACCGAGGACGTCGTGCTGCCAGAGGGTGTAGTCGGCGTACTGGACGGGAAGCGGCTCCTGCTCCGGCGCACGCCCCTCGGCACGGGCGGCGTACGCGGTGGCCAGGTCGTTCATCAGCGGGACCAGCGACCAGCCGTCGCCCGCCACGTGGTGCAGCAGCACCGCCAGGACCGCCGCCGGGCCCTCGTCCCCCTCCGGCACGAACAGCGCGACCCGCAAGGGCAGTTCCCGTGCCAGGTCGAACGTCTCGGAGACGAAGTCCTGGACCCGTTCCCGTAGCTCACCGGCCGGGCACTCGACCGTACGGGCCCGCACCGCGGACGCGCCCAGCACATGCTGGTACGGCTCGTCCTCCGGTGCCAGGAACACGGTCCGCAGCACCTCGTGCCGCTCGGCGAGATCGGTGACGGCGGCGGCGAGCGCCGCCCGGTCGGGCACCCCGTCCAGCTCCAGAACGATCGGCATGTTGTACGCGCAGGACGGGCCGTCCAGCTGGTCCAGCAGCCACAGTCGGCGCTGCGCGTGTGAGAGCGGCACCCGGTCATCGGCGGGCAACGGCTCCTCGTGGACGACCGGAAGCCGCGGGTCCGTGGTCCGCAGCGCCTTGCGGTTGATCTTCCCGGAGCTGGTACGGGGCAGTGCGACGACGATCCCCACGGCGGCGGGCACGGCGGCGGCGGGCATGCGCGCGCGCACCAGGCCGCGCAGCTCCTCGGCCCCCACCCCGCCCTCGGTGACGACGAACGCGACGAGCCGCTTGACCCCGTCCGCGTCCTGCTGGGCGACGACGGCGGCCTCCCGGACCTTCGGATGGGAGGCCAGGACCGAGTCGACGGCGGCGGGGTCGATGCGCTGCCCGCCGATCTTCACCTCGTCGTCCAGCCGCCCGTGGTACAGGATCTGCCGGTCCTCACCGATCGTGACGAGGTCCCCGGTGCGATAGGCGCGCTCCCCGTCCAGCTCGGTGAAGCGGCGGGCGTTCAGCTCCGGGTTGCTCAGATAGCCGTACGACAACCCGCCCCCGAGAAGCCACAGTTCACCGCCGACAACGGCCGCCCGGACCCCGGGCAGCGGCCGGCCGATCGGCACCGGACCGTCCCCGTGCCGGGTCAGGTCGGCGACCGTCGCCACCACCGTGGTCTCCGTGGGACCGTACGCGTTCAGCAGCCGCACCCGCTCCCCGGACAGCTCCCGCCACTGGGCGACCCGCTCCGGGAGGGCCGCCTCCCCGTAGATGATCACCGTGTCCAGGCAGCCGGGCAGGCGCACCGCACCGGTGCCGAGGACGTGGACCAGCTCGTGCCAGTACGCGGCCGGCAGGTCGAGCACCGTGATCCCGTGCCGCGCGCAGCCGGCGAGCAGATCGCGTACGTCCAGCATGTCGTCGGTACGCAGCACCAGCGTCCCGCCCGCGCCCAGCGTGGCGAACACCTCCTGCACGCTCGCGTCGAAGTGCAGCGGCGAGAACTGGAGGACCCGGGAAGCGGGTCCGATGCCGTACGCGGGGACGGCGCCCGCGATGAAGTGCGCGAGCGAGTCGTGGGCGACGACGACCCCGTTGGGGGTGCCCGTGGACCCGGAGGTGTAGATCACGTACGCGGCACCGGCGGGTGCCCCCGGACCGGGCAGGACGAGTTCACCGACGGCCGCCACCTCGGCGGGCGTGGGCGCGGATTCGCCGCAGCTGTCCTGGAGGATGGCCGCGTTCCGCGCGTCGGGCGCCTGGATGTCGAGGGGCAGATAGGCGGCGCCGGTGTCGAGCACGGCGAGGAGGCCGACGACGGCGTCGATCCCACGGGGGCGGTGGAGGGCGACCAGCCGCCCCGGACCCGCACCCTCGGCGGCGAGGGCGCCCGCCCGCTCCCGCACGGCGGCGGCGAGCCGCGCGTAGGTCAGCCGGTCGGAGCCGTGGACCAGGGCGACCGCGTCGGGGCGGGTGCGCGCCTGGTGGGCGATGAGGTCCAGCACCGGCGGGGCGGTCGAGGGAGAGGGGCCGCCGTCGAGCAGGTCGTCCGTTCTGATGGGGGGCATCCTGGGGTTTCCTCCGTCTGGGGCGCCGAGAGACCGGGGCGAACGGTTCCTCTCGCCTCCGTGCCCTTCACGCTAGGGGCCCCCGGCCGCCCCTCTCGGCAGTCCGCCCGGCAGCTCCGAGCGGCAGAAAGCGGGGGCGGAGAGCTGCCGCTCCCGCCCCCGCCCCGCGCCCTCACCCCTGCCGGGCACCCGCCCTGGTCCGGCGCCGCAGCGCCGGGGCGGCCACCGGCCCGGCGTCCTCCGGCTCCATCGCGTCGGCCACGGCCCCGGCGAGCCGCCGGGAGAGCGTCGCCGCCGTCGGGTTGCGGAACACGTCGCGCAACGTCAGGTCCTGGCCGAACTCCGAGCGGATCCGGTTCAGCAGACGCACCGCCAGCAGCGAGTGCCCGCCGGACTTGAAGAAGTTGTCGTCCGCCCCGACGTCCCGCCCGCCCAGCACCTCCCGGAAGATCCCGAGCAGCCGCCCGTCCGCGTCACCGCCGGCCCCCGGCGCGGCGGTCGAGGCCGTAGCGGCGTCCTCCTCGGACAGCTCCACCGGGACCTCACCCGGTGCGGGCAGCCAGGCCGCCCGCACCACCCGGGCCGGCGCCAGGTACTCGGGCAGCCGCTCGGCGGCCCAAGCGCGCAACGCGCTCTCGGCGGGCGGCGTCCCCGGGGCGCAGGTGACGAAGGCCAGCAGCCGCCCGTCCCGTACGAGGACCCGCGCACCGGTCACCGCGGGGTGACGGTTGAGGACCCCCTCCACCTGCCCGGGCTCCACCGGATAGCCGTGCACGCTCTGGACGGCCACGGGCCGCAGTGCCCCGTCCACGCCCCGGTACGCCCGCCGCCCGGTGGCGCGCAGCCCACCGCCCGACGCCGGCTCGTGCACCTGGCCCGGCACCCGGACCGGCGCCCGGCGTCCCTGCGCGTCGAGCACCACCTCCGGACCGCCCGGCGCGGGCTCCCCGCCACCCAACGCGGACAGCGGTGCGTCCGGCTCCGCCGCGCACGCCTCCAGCGTCTCGGCGAGGCGCCGGACCAGCAGGGCGGCGGTCTCCGCGTCGTACAACGCCGTGGCGTACTCCAGCACGCCCCGCAGCCCGGCCCGCTCCCCGTCCGGGCCCACCGTCTCGCTGAGCGCGAACGTCAGGTCCGACTTGGCGCCCGCGCCCCGGAACGCCACCGGCTCGCCGTCCAGCGCGGACCCTGTGGCCTCGGACTCGCCCGCCCCCGCCGCGTGCACCTGAAGCATCACCTGGACGAGCGGCGCGTGCGCGGACGAGCGGTGCGGGCTCAGGTGCTCCACGAGCCGGTCGAACGGCAGGTCCTGGTTGCTGTACGCGCCCAGGCCCCCGTCGCGGACCCGGCGCACCAGCTCCCGGAAGGCCGGGTCGCCCGAGGTGTCCGTGCGCAGCACCAGCGTGTTCACGAAGAACCCGACGAGCGGGTGCAGCGCCTCGTCGCCCCGGCCCGCCACGGTGGTGCCGATCGCCAGGTCCTCGCCGGCCCCGTGCCGCGTCAGCAGCGCGGCGAGCGCGGCCTGGACCACCATGAACAGGGTGACGCCGTTCTCCCGGGCGCACCGCAGCAGCGCCCGATGGGTCTCGGCGCCCACCTCGAACCGCGCGAGCGCGCCCCGCCCGTCCGGCTCCGGCCTCCTCGGCCGGTCGGTGGGCAGCGCCAGCAGCGGCGGCATCCCGTCGAGCGCGGCACGCCAGTACGCCAGCTGCTCACCGGCCACCCCGTGCTCACCGTCCAGCAACTCGTGCTGCCACAACGTGTAGTCGGCGTACTGGACGGGAAGCGGCTGCCACCCGGGCGCCCGGCCCTCGCACCTGGCCCGGTAGGCCCGGTCCAGGTCGGTGAGCAGGCAGCCGGTGGACCAGCCGTCCCCGGCGATGTGGTGCACCAGCAGCACCAGCACCTGGCCCCCGTCCGCCTCCTCCAGGAGCCAGGCCCGGAACGGGATCTCCGCCGCGAGGTCGAACACGTACCCGGCGGCGGCGTCCACGGCCGCCCGCAGCTCCTCCGGCCCGCCCGTCCGCACCACGTCGAGCACGGGCTCGGCGTGCGCCAGCACCTCCTGGTACGGCTCCCCGTCCGCCGACCTGTGCACCGTGCGCAGCACCTCGTGCCGTCGTACGACATCGGCGAGCGCGGCGCGGAAGGCGGCAGGCTCGACCGGGCGGCGCAGCCGGGTCACCACCGGGATGTTGTACGTGGCGCTCGGCCCCTCCAACTGACCGACGAACCAGAGCCGTTGCTGAGCGGCGGACAGCGGGAGCCGCGTCGGCCGCAGGGCCGCGGGCACCGGGCGCAGCGGCGGCCGGACCGGGCCGTCGCCCTGCTCGGCGAGCCGGCGCAGCAGCCGGGCGGGCGTCGGCGCCAGGAACACGTCACGGATGGCGGCCTGGACCCCGAGCGCCTTGCGGACGCGGTTGGTGAGCTTCCCGGCGAGCAGCGAGTGCCCGCCCAGCTTGAAGAAGCTGTCGTCCGGGCCGACCTCGTCCCGGCCCAGGACCTCCGCGAACAGGCCGCGAAGGATCTCCTCGCGCGGGTCGGCGGCGGGGGTGCGCCGGTCCTCGCCGTCGAGCGGGTCGCCCTGGGTGGCGGCGGTCCGCTCCGCGGCCCGGGTCAGGGCCTCGTGACGGCGGTCGATCGCCTCGCGGTCCGAGGCGGTGAGCAGGCCGGTCCGGCTGAGGGGTGTGCCGGCCGGCTGTTCGGCGTACGCGGTCAGCGCGCGGTGGAACAGGGTGAGGAGCAGGCGCGCCGTCTCCGCGTCGTACAGGTCGGTCGCGTACTGGAGGCCGAGCAGCACCCCGGCGGGATCGCCGTCGGGGCCGTACGTCTCGGCGCAGTTGAAGCTCAGGTCGAACTTGGCGGTGGCCAGGTCCGCGGCGTCGAGGGTGCCGGATACGGCGCCCAGGGTGCAGGTGGTGTCCTGCGCGGTCTGCGTGGTCAGCATGACCTGGAAGAAGGGGTGCAGGCCGAGGGACCTTTCCGGGTTGAGGTCCTCGACGAGCAGGTCGAACGGCAGGTCCTCGTGGGCCATGGCGGCCAGGTCCCGCTCCCGGACCCGGTCGAGCAGCGTGCCGAGGTCCGGGTCGTCGGACAGGTCGGCCCGCAGGGCGAGCGAGTTGACGAAGAAGCCGACGAGGTCGTGCAGATCCTCCTCGGGCCGCCCCGCCACGGGCGTCCCCACCACCACGTCGGGCCCCGCCCCCGCCGCCCCCAGTGCGGCGCAGAGGGCGGCCCGGGCGGTCATGAAGAACGTCGCGCGGTGGGCGCGGGCGGTCCCGGCGAGCGCCTTGTGGGCGGTGGCGGAGAGGCGGGCGGTGACCAGCGCTCCCCGGTGGCTCGGCTCGGCGGGGCGGGGGCGGTCGGCGGGCAGCCGGGTCGCGGCCGGTGCGCCGTCCAGAGCCGCACGCCAGTGGGCGAGTTGTTCGTGCGCCAGGCTGTCGGGATCGGCGGGGTCGCCGAGCATGTCCCGCTGCCACAGCGCGTAGTCCGCGTACTGCACGGGCAGGGGTTCCCACCCGGGTGCGCGGCCCTCGCACCGTGCCGTGTAGGCGCGGTCGAGGTCGTTGAGCAGGCAGCCGACGGACCAGCCGTCGGTCGCGATGTGGTGCACCAGGAGCACCAGCACGGCGCATCCGTCGTGGCCCGTGAACAGCCGGGCCCGCAGCGGCAGATCACACGTGACGTCGAACGGCAGCCGAACGAAGGCGGTGACCAGCGCGTCCACGTCGTCGCCCGGCCCGCACTCCCGTACCTCCAGGCGCACACCGGGATCGCCGGCGATGTGCTGGTACGGCTCCCCGTCCACGGCCTTGTAGACCGTACGGAGCACTTCGTGGCGGTCCACGACGTCACGGACGGCCGCCTCCAGGGCCGACCGGTCGGGCGTGGCCTCCAGACGCAGCACGACGGGCGCGTTGTACGCGGCCGACGGGCCTTCGAGACGGTTCAGGAACCACAGCCGGTGCTGGGCGTACGAGAGGGGGATCACGGTTACTGCTCCTCGGGGACGACGGGGGCGGGCGGGAGGACGGGCCGGTGCGGAGGCGGGGGTCAGCCATCCTTGGCAGCCGTCAACTCCTCGATGTGGGCGGCGAGGTCACGCAGCCTCGGGTGCGCGTAGACCGCCTTCACCGGCAGCGCGACGGAGAGTTCGGCACGTACCCGGGAGACCAGCTTGATGGCGAGCAGCGAGTGGCCGCCCAGCTTGAAGAAGTTGTCGTCGGGGCCGATCGAGGCGGCCCCCAGGACCTGCGCCCACACCCGGGCGATCAGCTCCTCGGCCCGACCGTCGAGCCCGGCGTCCTGCTCCGGGGCCTCGGCCGCCTCGATCCGGGCCGGCAGCGCGGACCGGTCCAGCTTGCCGCTGGGCGTCGTCGCGAACCGGTCGACGGCGACGAACGCGGACGGCGTCATGTACGACGGCAGCGCCCGCGCCACGGCGTCACGCAGCGCGGTGGCGTCCCCACCCCGGTGGTAGGCGATCAGGCACGGGGTGCCCCCGGCGTCCTCGCCCAGGATCACCGCCGCCTCGGTGGCGCCCGCCCGGCTCAGGGTCGCCTCGATCTCCTGCACCTCGATGCGGTGGCCGCGCAGCTTCACCTGTCCGTCGAGCCGTCCGAGGTGCACGAGGCGCCCGTCCGGCAGCAGCCGGCAGCGGTCCCCGGTGCGGTACATGCGGCCCCCCGGCGTGCCGAACGGGTCGGCGACGAAACGCTGGGCGGTCAGCCAGGGGCTGCCCCGGTAGCCGCGAGCGATCCGGGGCCCGGCGAGATACAGCTCTCCGGACTCACCCGGCCCGACCGGCGCCAGGTGGGCGTCGAGCAGCCGCATCCGCAGCCCGGGGAGCACCGCACCGATGTGCGGCTCGCCCGGCTCCTCGATCCAGCCCGCCGTCGCGTCGACCGTGCACTCGGTGGGCCCGTACACGTTCACCGCGCGCAGCACACCCGCCCGGTGCGCCTCGGCCAGCCGGTCCCAGAGTGCCGGGCCGATCGCCTCGCCGCCGACGAGCAGGGTCAGCGGGCGCGGACCGCCGTCCGGGGTGAGCAGGTCCAGGAGCGGTTCGGCGTGCGACGGGGTGATGTCGAGATCGGTGAGCGCCTGCGCGTCGATGAACGCGGCCAGCAGGGCCGGGTCGCGGCGGGTCTCCTCGTCCGTCATCACCAGCGTGTCCCCGCGCGACAGCCGCACCCACTGCTGCACCGACGCGTCGAACGACGGCGACGCGTTCCACCCGACCCGCCGCGCCTCGCCGCTCGCCGCGCCCTCGCCCTCCAGCTCCCGCAACAGCAGCGAGGCCGAACCGCGCGCGATCTCCACGCCCTTGGGACGGCCCGTGGAGCCGGAGGTGTAGATGACGTACGCGAGTGCCCCCGGCCCCACCGGCACCGGCGCGAACGAGCCGCCCGGAAGCGCGGTCAGGTCGCCGACCGTGACCGCCCGGGGGCCGGGAAGCGCGACACCGGTGCCGTCGGTGACCACCAGGTCGGCGCCGGAGTCCTCAAGGAGCAACCGACGCCGCTCCTCGGGGAGCGCCGGGTCCACGGGGAGGTAGGCGGCGCCCGCCGTGAGAGTGCCGATGATCGCGGTGACCAGGTCGGCCCCCCGCGGCAGGCAGAGCGCCACGACGCTCTCCGGACCGGCGCCCGTCCGGGCGATTCCGGCCGCGAAGGAGGCGGCCTGCCGGCGGAGCTGGTCGAACGTCATCTCCCGGCCCCCCGCGACCACGGCGGTGCGGTCACCGGGCACGGTCGCGAGGCGGGTCATCAGGTCGGCCGCGCCGGTCCCGGCGGCGGCGCACGTCTCGCAGGGGCAGTCGGCGGGGTGGGCGGCCGGGACGGCAGGGGCGGTCGCGCGCTCGGGGAGTACGGCGGTCATGGCGGGGCTCACTTTCCGTACAGGGTGGTGGAGGGGGCGGAGGCGGGCGAGCAGTCGGACAGCGGCACCGGCTCGCCCATCGCGACGAGGATCTTCCGGTCGCCGGTGAACGCCTCGCGGCCGTGCGCGCAGAGGATGTTGTCCACGAGCATCACATCCCCGGCCTGCCAGGTCTCCCGTACGGTGACCGCCTGGTACGCGTCGTTGATCGCGTCCACCTCCGCGTCGGTGAGGGCGGTGCCGTCACCGAGGTACGTGTTGAACGGCAGCCCGTCCGCACCGAACGTCTCGACCAGCACCTCGCGGACGTCCTCGTCCAGGCTGCGGGCGTTCCAGAAGGCGAAGTGGTTGAACCAGACCCGCTCACCGGTCACCGGGTGCGTGATGATCGCCGAACGCCGCTGCCGCGTACGCAGGGTGTCCTCGTCCAGCCACTCGTAGCCGATGGCGTGCGCCTCGCAGTACTCCTCGGCACCGGCCGGGTCCTCCGAGGAGAACGCCTTGCGCCACGGCATGCCCGCCAGGTCCGAGTAGTTGCGCACCAGCAGCCAGCCGGCCTCCGCGAACCGCGCGGTGAGCTCCGGCGGCAGCTTGGCGAGCGCCGCCCGCATGTCACCGACCGTCGTGGCGCCACCGGTCTCGGGAGCGGTGACGCAGCCGAAGAGCAGCACACCGGGGAAGTCCAGCGTGTAGCTGTTCTCGTTGTGCAGCCGGATCGGCTGGACGGCCGGCAGGTCCGTGGACGAGAACACGCCCTCACCGAAGTCGGTGCGCGGGGTGGCCTTCTCCTTGTAGCCGGCCCGCTCCGCGACGAGCGCGTCCCGCGCCTCGGCGAACGTCGCCGCGTCCCGCACGGGCAGGCCGCGCAGCATGACCGCGCCGGATCTGTGCAACTCGGCCTGGATCGCGGACCGCTGGGTGGTCAGCCACGCGGTGGCCTCCGCCATGGTGCCGAACTCCGGGGTAGGGACGATCACCGGCTTGCCGGGCTCCCGGACGGGGACGATACCGGCGGCGGTGGCGGGCGGCTGGGCGAGAGCGGTCACGATGGGTTCCTCTTCCTCGGCTTGCTTCGAACGAAGTCGGGTGGGTGGTTACGCGGACGCGGCGGCGGAGTCGCGAACGGCGTCCAGGACCGGGTTCAGGCGGGCGAAGAAGCCCGGCAGGTCCTGCTGGAAGTAGAAGTGGTCGCCGGGCAGCAGCTGCGGCACCACCTCGTGGCCCGTCACCCGCGACCAGCCGGCGAGCAGGTCCACCGGTACGATCCGGTCCTCGGACCCGCCGAACACGGACACCGGGCAGTCGAGCCGGGCGTCCGGGGCAGTGCACCGGTAGGCGTCGTCGATCGCGAAGTCGGCCCGGATGGACGGCAGGACGATCTCCCGCAGCTCCGGGTCGTCGAGGATGCCGTCGTCGGTGCCGCCGCGCTCCTTGATGGCAGCGACCAGCTCGTCGTCGTCCAGCCGTTCCGGGTGCACCGGGCACTGGTTCGGCAGCACCGGCGCCCGGCACGCGGACGCGATCAGCAACCGCGGCGTGCGGCCGGCGGCCCGCAGGGCGCGTACCACCTCGAAGGCGACCAGTGACCCCATGCTGTGGCCCAGGACCACCAGCTCGCCGGTGTCGGCGGGCAGCGAGTCCACCACGGGCTGTGCCAGGTCGTCCACGGACAGCGGCAGGTCCTCGCAGTAGCGGGCGCCGCGGCCGGGGTACTGACCGATCAGCAGCCGCACATCGGCCGGCAGGTGCTCGCGCCAGCCGCCGTAGGCGTGGGCGTTGCCCCCGGCGTGCGGCAGCACCAGCAGCGACAGGCGGTGCGGGCCGGTACCGGGAAGGTCCCAGACGACGTCTTCGGGGGCGGGGGACACGGAGGTCATGAGCTGATCCGTTCTGTCTCGGTACGACGGCGGAGGGTGGGCCTGGCCTTCTTGGCGGCCGGCGCGGACTTCAGCGCGGTGATGTGCTCGGCGAGCCGGGCCGGTGTCGGGTGCTCGAAGACGTCGCGGACGGTGAGCCGGACGTCCAGGGAGACCGCGATGTGGTTGGTGAGGCGGGCGCCCAGGAGGGAGTGGCCGCCGTGGTGGAAGAAGTCGTCATCGATGCTCAGCGCTTGCTCGGCCCCCAGCGTGCGGGCGAAGAGGCCGGTCAGGGTCTCCTCCAGCGGGTTGCGCGGGGCGCGGCCCTGGGAGGTGACGGCGGCCGGTTCGGGGAGGGCGCGTCGGTCGATCTTGCCGTTGGGGGTGAGGGGGAGGCGGTCGAGGACGGTGAGGTGGGTGGGGACCATGTGCTCGGGCAGGCGGGCGGTGAGGTGGCGGCGGATGTCCTCCGTGGCCGTCCCGGTGTCGGTGACCACGTAGGCGGCGAGGAGGCGGCGGTGAGTGGTGACCGTGGCCTGGGTGATGCCCGGGTGGGTGAGGAGCGCGGCCTCCACCTCGGCGGGTTCGATGCGGAAGCCCCGGATCTTGACCTGGTTGTCGGCGCGCCCGTGGTAGTGGAGGTGGCCGCTCCGGTCGAAGTGGGCGAGGTCGCCGGTGCGGTAGAGGCGGGTGCCGGGTTGGCCGTAGGGGTTGGGGGTGAAGGTGGTTGCGGTGAGGTCGGGGCGGTTGA
>NZ_JBMNDO010000098.1:0-29290 GCF_052542855.1 Streptomyces sp. SAS_281 | reverse complement strand
CCCCTCGACCGATGCCGAGGGGGCCCGCCTGTGCGTGCTTCGTCCGGAACGTATCTCTCCGGATCTCAGGGCTGAGGTGTCCGGTCCCGCTCCCGGCCGGCCTCGGGGGCGGCGCCGGACGCCGGGTCGTGCAGCTGTACGTGGACCGGGGGCCAGTTGCCCCAGCCGGGGGCGGGCTCGGTCGCCACGTCGCGCCACCACGGCTCGACGGGCGGCGGATCGGCGGGCTCGAACGGCTGGCCGGGGCGCGGGGAGGCCATGGTGACGCCCACGGACCGGGTGGCGCGCATCGACCATTCGGCGGGCTCGGCCCACGGGTGCAGCGCGAGGTTGAACGTCCCCCAGTGGATCGGCAGCATGACACCCGCCGCGGGGTCGTCGCCCTGGAGGTCGAGGTGGGCGCGCACGCCCTCGTCGGGGCTCATGTGGATGTCCGGCCAGGCGCCCGGCTCCGGCATGTCGTCCGTGCGGTCCTTGGGCCAGTACTGGCTGTACGCCCCGATCTGGATCATGGTCGCGTCGAACGGGCCGTGTTCGGCGCCGATGGTCCGGAAGCCGGAGAAGTATCCGGTGTCGCCGCTGTGGTAGATCCGGTGCCGGGGTCCGGCGACGGCCCAGGAGGCCCAGAGCGTGTGCTGCTGGTTGCGCAGACCGCGTCCGCAGAAGTGGCGGGCGGGGGTGGCGGTGAGGCTGATGCCGCCGACCGTCGTGGTCTCGTTCCAGTCGAGCTCGCGGAGCCGGTCGGGCGCGACGCCCCAGCGCTCCAGATGCGCGCCGACGCCGAGCGGGACCGCGAAGACCGTGTCCGTACGGGCCAGGGCCCGGATCGTCGGGAGGTCCAGGTGATCGTAGTGGTCGTGCGAGATCACCACCACGTCGACCGGCCCCAGGGCGCCGAGCGGCACGGGGGCCGGGTGCAGGCGCCGGGGGCCGGCGAAAGCGAAGGGGGAACAGCGCTCCCCCCAGACCGGGTCGAACAGCACCCGCCGCCCGTCGATCTCGGCGAGGACGCCGGAATGCCCCATCCAGGTGATCCGGAGCCCGGAGGCGGGCGGCCTGGCGAGGTCGGCGACGGTCGTGGCGTGCACGGGCACCGGGGCGGCGGGGGCCCGGAGCACCCGCTCCTCCTTGCGGAAGTAGACCCGGGCGAAGTCCAGGGTGGAACCGGAGGGTCTGATCCGCGCGCCCACCGGATTCTGGAAGACACCGTCGGCGAAGTTGGGGGAACGGCGGATGCGCTCCATGCGCGCGCCGTCCGGGTCGGCCCCGAAGGCAGCGGGGCGCAGCGCACGCAGCCTGGAGCGGAGCGGAAGCCTGTGGTCAGCGCCGGTCACGGGGTCTCCTGAGGAGTCGGGGTCGTCCCATTATGGCCAAGGGGCACGACAGTGCGAGAGCGGAACAGCCGGGTGGGTGGCGTTCCGCACCGACCGCCTTGCCCGCGTCGCCCTCCGTACACGTGCTCGCCACGGGCACGCGGGAAGCCGTCCCCGCTCCCGCCGGGGAACCGGAACCGCGCCTCCTGCCGTTCGCGCACCGGCGCGTTCCGGCCACCGGGGCCGCGCGGCGGCGGGGACCGCGTTGACAGGGCCGCCCCCGGCTCCCGATACTGACCCGCGATTCAGTAATGCGGCCGCGACGCCGGCCCGCCGGACCGCCCGCGCGGAACCGCCCGCCGACAGTGACCGAGGAGCACTCCCGATGACGACGCCTCCGGTGTCCCCGCCCGCCCCGCTCATCTCGCTGACCTGGACCGACCACGCCACCGGCTGCCGCGGCCACCTCGTCGTCGACCGGCTGGTGCGCGGGGTGTCCAGCGGTGGCCTGCGGATGCGCCCGGGCTGCACGCTGGAGGAGGTGGCCGGCCTGGCTCGGGGCATGACGATGAAGGAGGCCCTGCACTTCGACGCGGACCGGACCGGGGCCCGCTACATACCGCTGGGCGGCGCCAAGGGGGGCATCGACTGCGACCCGCGCGACCCGGCGGCGTACGGCGTCCTGGTCCGCTATCTGCGGGCGATGCGCCCGTACATCGAGAACGTCTGGACGACCGGTGAGGACCTGGGCCTCTCCCAGGACCTGGTGGACCGCGCGGCGGCCGAGGCGGGTCTTGTCTCGACCGTGCAGGCCGTCTACCCGCTGCTCGACGACGAGGCCGCGGCCCGGCGCCGGCTGGCCGACGCCTTCGCCCTGGAGGTGGACGGCATCGGCCTGGACGAGCTGGTCGGGGGCTGCGGAGTCGCCGAGGCGGCGCTCGCCGCGCTGGACCGGGACGGGATCGCCCACGCCGTTGCGCGGGTGGCGCTCCAGGGGCTCGGGACCATGGGCGGGGCGACCGCCCGCTTCCTGTCCCGGGCGGGGCTGCGGGTGGTCGCCGTCGCCGACGTCAAGGGCACGATCGCGAACCCGGCCGGGCTCGACGTCGAGGCGCTGCTCGCCGCGCGGGACGCGTACGGCACCGTGGACCGGGGCGTCCTGCGCGCCGCCGACCGGGAGCTGCCTGCCGACGCCTGGCTCGTCCAGGACGCGGAGGTGCTCGTCCCGGCCGCCGTGTCCTACGCCGTGGACGCGGTGAACCAGGCCGGGATCAGGGCCCGTTGGGTCGTGGAGGCCGCCAACATGCCGGTGTTGCCGGAGGCGGAGGCGCTGCTCGCGGCGCGCGGGATCACCGTGCTGCCCGACGTGGTGGTCAACTCCGGCACCAACGCCTGGTGGTGGTGGACCCTGTTCGGTGACATCGGGGCCGACGCGGACGAGGCGTTCGCGCACACCCGGCGCGCGATGCGCGAACTGGTCGGCCTGGTGCTGGCCCGTGCGGCGGCGGACGGCTGCACACCGCGGGCGGCGGCGCACGCGGTGGCCGCCGGCCGGCTGCCGGTGATGGCCGAGCGCTTCGGCTGGTACCGCTGACCGGTGCCGACGGACCGCGCCCGTCCGCCCGGCCTCCCCCGCGCCCGGCATTGGTTAGGGTGACCGCGTGGCAAGAGTGCGGTTGGGAGTGGCGGAGCGGCGCGAGGAGTTGCTGCGTGCCGCCGTCGAACAGATCGAGGTGCGCGGTGTCGCGGCCGTGCGCATCGCCGATGTGGCGTCCGTGCTCGGGGTGAGCAACGCACTCGTGCTCTACCACTTCTCCACCAAGGAGAAGCTGGTGGCGGCCGCCTTCGCACATGCCGCCGAGAGTGATCTCGCCCATCTGCGCAAGCTGTTGAGCCGTCGCACGACGGCCGTGCGCAGGCTGCGCGCGGCCGTCCGCTGGTACGCGCCGACGGGCCAGGCCAAGGGCTGGCGGCTGTGGATCGAGGGCTGGGCGGCCGCCCTCCGCGACCCGGCGCTGCGCAATGTGGCCGGCGATCTCGACCAGCAGTGGAAGGCCGAGCTGGCCGAGGTCATCGAGGAGGGCGCGGCGGCGGGCGAGTTCCACTGCGACGACCCGATGTCCGTGGCGTGGCGGCTGACCGCCCTGCTGGACGGGCTGGCCGTGCAGATGACCTCGTACAACGGCCCGCTGTCCCGGGCCACGATGCTGGAGTGGACCGAGCAGGCGCTCGCCCACGAGCTGGGCATCGACCACGAGACCCTGACGGCCTGACCGCGCCTCTCCCTGCCCGGCCTGATCAGGTGGCGTGGTGCGCGGCCAGGAACTCCGGCAACGTCTCCTCGGTGAGCGGGTAGTAGTCGGACAGCCGGGCCCCCTCGTCGAGGCGCCGCCGCGCGAACTCCTCCCGGTCCTGGTGCCGCAGCGCGTCCTCGGCCAGCGGCACCGCGCTCTGCTGCGGCACCACGACAGCCCCGTCCTCGTCGGCCACGATCAGGTCACCGGGGGCCACCAGGACGCCGCCGACACCCACGGGGACGTTGAAGGCGGACGGGAAGAGCTCGGTCTGCGAGGCGTAGTGCGGGGTGACCCCCGTGCACCAGATGGGGACGCCGAGCGCGCGCACCCGGGCGGCGTCCCGGATGCGTCCGTCCACGACGATGCCCGCTCCGCCCTTCAGCTTGAAGTAACGCACCAGCATGTCGCCCAGGCAGCCGGTGTAGTGGCTGCCCTGGGCCGACACCACGAGAACGTCGCCGGGGCGGATCGATTCGAGCACCTTCCACAGCGCCGTCTCCCGCTCGGCGTCCTCCTGCTCCGCGCCGTTGAAGACGTCCTCGCGCCGCGGCAGGAACTGGAGGGTGACGGCACCTCCGGTGATCTGCACGTCGGGCTCGCGGTGCAGCGGCACCGGGCCGTCGATGAAGGTCCGGGTGATACCCATCTGGTGCAGCTTCGCGCAGGCCGTGGCCGCGCCGACCCCGCCGAGGGCCTCGACCATGCGTGCGGTGGGCCGTACGTACCGCTCGGTGTGGACCGGTGCCCGCATGGACGCGTATGTCCGGGCCTCCTCCGTCGACGGTGCTCCGTGATCCCCGGTCGGATTCATACTCTTGCCTCCGTACACAGCGCCAGTGACATCATCGCCTATCGATGGTAGATAACAGTTAATCGATTAGTGCTGTCAATGTGTCACGGGAGCCCTTTCATGGCCGCCACGTCAGCCGACTGGTTCGAAGCCGACCGCTTCGGACTCTTTGTCCACTTCGGTCTCTACAGCCTCGCGGCACGTCATGAATGGGTGCGCAGCCGTGAGTTGATGGGCCAGGAGCAGTACGACCGCTATCTGGAACGCTTCGACCCGGACCTCTTCGACGCACGGATGCTCGCCCGCGCCGCCAAGGAGGCGGGCATGCGGTACGCGGTGCTCACCGCCAAACACCATGACGGATTCTGCCTCTTCGGGTCGGCACTGACCGACTACACCTCGGTCCGGGTGAACGGACGCGATCTGGTACGGGAGTTCGTGACGGCGATGCGGGAGGAGGGGCTGCGCGTGGGGCTGTACTACTCCCTGCTGGACTGGCACCACCCCGGCTTCAGCATCGACGAGCACCATCCGCTGCGCGGCACCGAGGCCGCGGGCCGGCCGGCGGACATGGACGCCTATCGCGCGTATCTCCAGGGCCAGGTGAGGGAGTTGCTGACCGGATACGGACAGATCGACCTGATCTTCTTCGACTTCACGTACCCCTCGAAGACCGCCGAGGACTGGGGCGCGCGGGAGCTGATGAGCACGGTACGCGCGTTGCAGCCGGACATTCTGGTCAACGACCGGCTCGGGATACCCGGCGACTACGTGACCCCGGAGCAGTACCAGCCCGAGCGGCCGTTGGAGCGGAACGGCGTGCCGGTGCGATGGGAGGCGTGCCACACGCTGAACGGTTCGTGGGGCTACGACCGCGACAACCACGACTACAAGGACCCCGCGCTGCTGGTGCGGATGCTGGTGCAGTCGGTGGCCTGCGGCGGAAACCTCCTCCTCAACGTCGGTCCCACCGGCCGGGGCGCCCTCGACCCGCGTGCCCGGGAGACCCTGGCGGCGATCGGCTCCTGGACGGGACCGCACGCCCGTTCCGTACACGGAGCGGGCCCGAGCGGTCTCACCGCGCCGGCGAACGCCCTGTACACCCGGCGTGGCCGTCACCTGTATCTGCATCTGCTCGCCTGGCCCCTCAAGCACGTCCATCTGCCGGGACTGGCGGGCCGGGTCCGGTACGCGCAGTTCCTGCACGACGGCTCCGAGATCGGCTTCCACGAGGTGGACGGCACCGGGCACGAGCACACCAACATGACCCCGCCGGGCGAGCCGGCGGGGACCCTGACCCTGACCCTGCCGACGGCCCGGCCCGACGTCCTGCTCCCGGTGATCGAGCTGGAACTGGACGGTGACCCCGACGCCTCCGAGACGGGCAAGGTGTAGGCACGTGACGACAGGGACCCTGGGGGCGTCGTTCGGACCGGCGCTCGGCCCCGGGCTGGCACGGCTGCTGGCCGATCCGGCGGGCCGGATCGGCGTACCGGACGTGACCCACCGGAAGGTGTGGGACGCGGTGCCGCGCCGCGTCCGCGAGCGGCTGGCCGCCGAGGCGCGGGACGAGCTGGCGCGCCCGGAGCCGCGGCTGACGGCGGGGGCCTGGGCGCGAGCGGCACGCGCCGGGGACCGGGGCGCCTACGAGGACCGTGCCTGGGAGCTCCAGGAGCGGGTCTCCCGGCTGGTCCTGGCAGCCGTGCTGAGCGGCGAGGCGGCCGACGCCACCGCCGCCGGCGAGGTGTGCCCGCACCTGGACGCGGCGGTGGACGGCCTCGTGCGGTTCGCGGAGGCGAGCACCTGGTGCTGGGCCCCGCACGACCGGTTCACAGCGGCGCGCGGCGAGGTGGTGCCCGATGCGGACGAACCCTACCTGGATCTGGGGGCCGCCGAGGTGGCGGCGCTGTTCGCCTGGGCCGACCACGCGCTGGGGCCGCATCTGGACCGCCGGGCACCCGGACTCCGGCGGCGACTGCGGCGGGAGGTGGACCGGCGCGTCCTCGCCCCCTTCGAAGAGGTGCGGGACTGGCGGTGGATCGGTGCCGACGGGAACGCCAACAACTGGAACCCGTGGATCCACAGTGCGGTGCTGACCTGCGCCCTGCTGCTGTGCGAGGACGGTGCACGGCGGGCCCGGCTGGTGCGCCTCGTGGTCGCGGGGCTCGACCACTACATAGCCGCCCTCCCGGACGACGGGGGTGTGGACGAGGGCATCGCCTACTGGTGGGCGGGAGCCTGCCGGGTCCTGGAGGTCCTCGATCTCCTCGCCGGGGTGGGCGGTCCCGCCCTCGACGCCCGCGGGCTCCCCCTGCTGGGCGAGTTGCTGCGCTATCCGCAGCGGATGCATCTGGGAGGGAGCTGGTACGTGAATGTGGGCGACGCGCCGCCCCGCCTGTCCGGTGACCGGCCGTGGCACGTGCCGTACCGGTGGGGTGAGCGCCTGGGCCTTATGGAGACCTCGGCGCACGCGGTGGCGGGGGCGCGGCAGGAGGGCGATCCCGCGCCGCCCCGCGCGGGTCTGGGCCGTGCGCTCACGGCGCTCGCCGACCCGCGCTGGTGCGACGCGGTGACCGCCGGGGCCGCTCGGGACGAGGGCGCCCCGTGGCTGGCCGGACAGGTGTGGCTGCCACGCCTCGAGATCCTGGTGGCGCGTCAGGAGGCCGCTTCGCCGCGGGGGTTGACCGTGGCCGTGAAGGCGGGCCACAACGGCGAGCACCACAATCACCTCGACGTCGGTACGTACTGGGTGGCTGCCGACGGCAGGCCCTTGGTCGTGGACGCGGGCCGGCCTCGGTACACGGGGCAGACCTTCGGGCCCGAACGCTATGAGGCGTGGCCCTTCCAGAGCGCCTGGCACAACGTCCCCGAACCGGGTGACACCCAGTCCCCCGGACGGGAGTTCACCGCCCGCGAGGTGACCGCGAGCGGCGACGGCGGGCGGAGCGGCCTGACCGCGGAGCTGAGCGGCGCCTATCCGGACGGGCCGTTGAGCGGCTGGAGGCGGTCGGTGTCCCTGGTCCGCGCCACCGGGGAGGCTCCCGCGTACGTCGACGTCCGTGACGCCTGGCGGGGGCGGGTCCCGTATGTGCGGCTCCGCCACTTGTTGTCCGGCCGGGTCGAGTTGGCGGACGGCCTGGCACGGGTGACGGCCGAGGGTGCGGGGGTCGTCATGCGGTGGGATTCGTCCCTCTGTGACGCCTCGGCCGAACGCCTGGAGCTCGAAGACCCGCTGCTCAGGGAGAGCTGGGGAGCCTTCCTGACGCGCCTCACGCTGACGGTCCGGGACCCGGGCAGCGCCGGTGAGGTCACCGTGCGCTGGGAGTCGGCCGTGTGAACAACACGTTGCGGCAGCACTCTTGAACATTGAGGGATGCCAGTCATAGCATCAGCAATCGATAGACGATTAGCGAAGCGCAACGGCATCCGCTTCCCGCATCACCGGGATCACCGGCTGCCAGGCGCTCGCCGACGCCCGCAGGCCCTCCTGCTCGGCGCGACGCCCGCCACCCCACCCCCACGGTGCACCCCTTCCGGCCCGCACCCACCGACCCGCAGCAGCTATCGATTATTCACGACAACGCAACGGAGCGTGTCCGATGAAAGCAGTCTGGCGCCGTGTCTGCGCCTTCGCCGCCGCTCCCCTGGTGATGGCTTCGGCCGTCGCCTGCGGCGGCGACACCGCCGACGAGGGCGCGGGTGGCACCACCACCCTCCGCGTCATCGTGAACATCACGCCGAACCTGACGGAGAAGTACTGGCACGACCTCTTCGCCCGGTACGAGCGCACCCATCCCGAGGTGAAGGTCGATCTCGAGCTGACCGGCACCATCTCGGCGAACGCGAAACTGACCCAGGACCTGGCGGCCGGCGATCCCCCGGACGTCGCCCAGCAGATCATCCCCACCGCGGAGACCGAGTCCCTCTTCGCCGACCTGTCGGACCAGCCGTGGACGGCCAAGACGCCGCTGGCCGAGGAGTACGCCCTCGGCGGCAAGCGGTACGTGGTGGGCGTCGGTGAGCAGATCCAGTCGCTGGTCTTCTACAACAAGAAGGCGTTCTCCAAGGCCGGGGTCGACGCGACCGGGATCCGGACCATGGACCAGTTCACGGCCGCGATGGGCAAGTTGAAGAAGGCCGGGTACGACCCGTTGCAGACGGCCGGACAGTGGGTGACCGGCAGCCAGTTCTCCATGATGGCCGACGCCGGTGTGCTCACCGCCGAGCCGAAGTGGACCGCCCAGCGCATCGCGGGCGAGAACTCCTTCGCGGACAGCGGTTACGTCGCCTACTTCGACCAGTACAAGAAGTGGATCGACGCCGGGTACCTGAAGAAGAGCGCCCTCGGTCTCAACTACGCCGACGGGCAGACGGCCTTCCTCAAGGGAACGTCCGCCATGTACATCATGGGTTCGTACTTCGTGCCCGCCGCGGACCTCGCCAAGAAGAGCGACGAGATCGGTGTGTTCAGCATTCCGACCGACGGCGCCTATCCGTCGGGGCAGTTCGGCAACATCTCGAACCCGTACGTCGTGGTCAACAAGTCGCGCCACAAGGCGGCGGCGACGGATCTGGTCAAGTGGGCGGTGACCGACCCGGAGGCGATCAAGAGCCAGCTCGCCGCCGACGGCAACCTGCGCGCCGGGTTCAGCTACCCGATGTCGAGCCTCGGCACCTCCGTGCAGAAGATCCTCGACAAGGCCCCCTCGGTGATCGTGAAGTCCGGCGCGAACCAGCCCCTCGCCGGATTCAGTGACGAACTGAACAAGCAGGTCCAGTCCCTGTACACAGGCACCTCCCCCGAGGACGCCGCCGACGGATTGGACAAGTGGTGGAACTCGCAGCGCTGAAACAGCCGGGGCGGACCGCCGGTGCCGCGCCCCCGCCCGCTCCCCCCTCGCAGGCGGGCCGGCGCCGGGCCCGCCTGCGCGCGGGGGCGGTTTCGCTCGGTCTGATGGGGCCGGCCGTCCTGCTGTACACCGTGCTCACGGTCGTCCCGGTAGGAGTCGCGGTCTACCTCAGCCTCACCGACTGGGACGGCTTCTCCTCGGTCTCGTTCATCGGGCTGGAAAACTACCGGCACCTCTTCGACGATCCCAGCTCCTCGCAGTCCTGGTACGTGACGGCGGTCATCGCCGTGACCGGCACCGTGTTCATGGTCGGTCTCGGTCTGGTCTACGCCCTGATCCTCAAGGGCCGCTCCCGGACCAACTCCTTTTTCCGGGCAGTGGGTTACTTCCCGCACGTGATCAGCGCGCTGGTGCTCGGCTATCTGTGGGCGGCCATCCTCGGCACCAACGGCGCCATCAACAACACGCTGGCCAAGTTCGACATCGAGCCGGTCGGCTTCCTGTTCGACGAGAAGATGGCGCTGATCTCCCTGATCGCGGTCATCGTGTGGGCCGGCTTCGGATTCAACGTGGTGCTGTTCGTCGCGGCGTTGCAGACGGTACCGGCCGAGCTCCTTGAGGCCGCGGCCATCGACGGGGCGACGAAGCGGCAGACGAACCTGCGGATCGTCGTCCCCATGATCGCTCCCGTGGTGACCGTGGCGACCATCCTGAACCTGGTGGGCCTGATCCGTGCCTACGACATCATCGTCAGTCTCACCGGCGGCGGCCCGGCCGGCTCCACACAGACGTTCACGTACCTCATTCTCGCCCGGTCCTTCGAGGGCACGAAGGTCGGTTACGCGACGTCCCAGGCGGTCTTTCTCATGATCGTGTCCGCCGTGCTCGCCCTCGTCGTGACGGCGTTGCGCAACCGCCAAGATCAAGCTGCGACAGGTTAGGAGCCAGTGGTGGTCGTAATGGAGGCAAAGCCCCGCGAGGCCAGGACACGGCCACCGGCGGCCCCCGACGGGCTGCCGGGCCGCACCGGGCGGGGTGAGAGCCGTTCGCCCCTGCGCTGGATCATGCTCGGCGGTCTGCTCGTCGTCATGGTGATACCCGTGTACCTGCTCCTCGTGAACGCGTTCAAGTCGCAGCAGGACATCCTGGACAACCCCTTCGGCATTCCGTTGAGCAGGCTGACACTCACGCACCTCTCCGCCGCGGTGACGAGTCCGCAGTTCAACGTCATCGGCGGATACGGCTTCACACTGTTCCTCGTCGTGATGGTGGACGTGCTGTGCATCGTGCTCGCGGGCCCCGCCGCGTACGCGATCGCCCGCAGCCTGAAGCGGCGCACGCAACTGGTGATGCTGTACTTCCTGGCGGGAACGTTCATCCCGGGCGCCGCCGTGATCATCCCCGTGATCTACGTACTGCGGGAGATCGGCCTGGCGAACACGGTGACCGGTCTCGTGGCGCACGACGTCGCCTCGACGCTGCCCGTGAGCATCTTCCTGTTCGTCGGCTTCATCCGCACCATCCCCGTGGACATCGACCACGCGGCGACGATCGACGGCGCGGGCAGGTACCGCACGTTCTGGACCATCATCTTCCCGCTCATGCGGCCTGCGGTCGTCACCGTGCTGATCCTCAACTCCATCGGGATCTGGAACGACTTCGTGAGCCCGCAGATCCTGCTCAGCCCGTCGTCCGGGCACTACACGGTGACCACGGCGATCTACGCGGGCATCAGCCAGTACTCGACGGACCTGACGAAGGTGTTCCCCAACCTGCTGCTCGCCATCGCCCCGGTGGTCATCTTCTTCATCTACATGCAGCGCCACATCATCAGCGGCCTCACCGTGGGCGCCGTGAAGGGCTGACCCCGCCCGCCCCCCACTTGAACGACCGAGAAGAGGAGCCTGTCATGCCGAAACCGCCCACTGCGCCGGTGCCGGCGCCGCCTTCCACGCGGGGCGGAGCGCGCGGCTCGCGCCCCGCCGGCCGGCCGTGGCAGGTGGCGACCGCGTTCGCGGCCCTGTGCCTGGTCATGACCGGTGCCCATCCGGCCGCGGCCCAGGACGGGCAGACGTACTACGTGGCGACGAACGGCCAGGACACCGCGGCCGGCACCTCGGCCGCCCCGTTCCGCCACATCCAGCGTTGCGCCGAGCTCATGCAGCCGGGCGACACGTGCCTGATCACCTCGGGGACGTACGAGGAGACGGTCGTACCGACCCGCTCCGGCACGGCGCAGGCGCCCATCACCTATCGGGCCGCCCCGGGCGCGCAGGTGACGGTGAGCGGTGCCTCGCGGCTGAGCGGCTGGGAGCCCGTCACCGCCACGGACGTGACCGCGATCGGACAGAGCGACCCCTACGCACCGGACTCGGACTTCGCCGACGCCGTCGCGGCCGGACACGTCTACGCCACGGTCGCGGATCTGGGCGACGACGTGACCACGGTGCAGGTGTTCACCGACAAGGCCATGGACGTCGAGGCCCAGTGGCCCTACCCGGGCACGGACCCCATGGACCCGGTGCTCCAGTACGCGGGCGACGGCAGCGCCGACGCCACGATCGTGGACCCGGCCCAGACCCGCCCGGCGGGCTACTGGACCGGCGCGCGGGCCCTCACCGGATACTGGTACGTCTCCGCCACCGCCGGGGTGACCGGCTCGACGGCCGGCTCGGTGACCCTCGACGCGGCGCCGCCGTGCGTGCACAAGGTGGTGCCGCGGGAGACCCGGTACGCGCTCGCCGGGAAGATCGGCGAACTGGCGCACCCTGGCACGTGGTTCTACGACTCCGCCGCGCACCGCCTCTACGTGTACAGCAACGACGACCCCGGCACGCACACCATCGAGGCGAAGCGCCGCACCCTGGGCTTCGACCTGGCGAACACCAGCCACACCACGGTCGCCGGCGTCGGCCTGTTCGCCACGACGGTCAGGACGGGCGCCACCACGACCGGTGTCACGCTCGACGGCATCAAGGGCACCTACCTGTCGCACTACACGGACATCACCCGGGGTGCGACCGACTGCGGCTCCACCGTGACGCGCGGCGTCGGGGACACCGGCATCATCGTCGACGGCACCGACAACAAGGTCGTCAACAGTGATCTGTCGCTGAGCGCGGGCAACGGCATCGCGCTGCGCGGCCAGAACAACACGGCGACCGACAACGTCATCCACGACGTGGACTACATGGGCACCTACGCGGCGGGCATCGCCGTGCAGGGCAACAGCCAGACGGTGACCCACAACACGATCTCCCGGGTCGGGCGCAGCGGGATCAACCTCCAGTGGAACAGCGTCGCGGGCCTCTCCCCGGGCAAGGACGTCATCGCGTACAACGACATCTCGGCCTACGCCCGCCTGAGCCTGGACGTCGCCGCGGTCTACACCTGCTGCGGCGCGGACATGATGGGCACCTCCATCGACCACAACGTGCTGCACGACCCCGCGCCGAAGACGACCTCCTCCACGTTCGGCATCTCCGGTGTCTACGCGGACAACGGCCAGAGCGATCTGGTGATCGCCGACAACGTGGGCTGGGGCAACCGGGAGGGCACGGTGATGCTCAACGGCCTGGGCAGCGGCTCGCACGACAACGGCGTCTACAACAACACGGGCGGCATGACGCTGTTCTACGTGAAGGGGCCCGACCAGTCGACCGGCACGAAGATCTACAACAACGTGGGGAAGATAGCCGGCATGGACGGCGCCACCGACGGCGGGCTCGTCATGTCGAACAACCTCCCGGCGGAGACCGACCCGCTCTTCGTCGACGCGGCCGGCCATGACTACCGCCTGGCCGCGGGCTCCCCGGCCAGGAACGCGGCGATCGCACTGCCCGGCATCAACGACGGTTCCACCGACCCGGCCCCGAGCCTGGGCGCCTACCAGTACGGCGCTGCCCGGTGGACGGCGGGCGCGAGGCGCTGACACCGGGCGCGTTGACGGGTTCACGCAGAACGCCCGGCCGGGTTTGCCCGGCCGGGCGTTCTGCGTGGGTGGCCGCTGTCCACGGAGCAACCCCGACGCGTCCGCGCCAGGTGCGTCAGTCGCGGGCGGTGGCCTCCTCGCGGGGCTTCTTCGCGGCGCGGGCGTCCGGAACGGGCCCCCGGCCCGCCGCGTGGTCGGCGAACGCGCAGGCCGCCCCCTCGGCGTTCCCGTCACGCAGCAGACCGACCAGGCGGCCGTGCTCGTCGGCCATGGCGGACCAGTCACCGGCGAACAGCGGGTCGGAAATGGCGCGCAAAGTGCGCAGGCTGGGCTCGATGACCTCCCACATCCGCTCAAGAAACGGATTTCCGGCGGCCTGGCTGACCAGCGTGTGGAACTCGATGTCGGCGTCCCTGAAGGCGCCCATGTCCTTGCCGTCCACGGCTTTGCGCATCCGCTCGACCAGAGCGTCGAGTTCCGCCAGCTGATCCTTCGTGATGTGCTGCGCCGCCAGCTGCGCGGCGAGCCGTTCGAGCGGCTCACGCACCTGGCGTGCGTATTCCGCGTCCTGTTCCGAGATTTCGACCACGAAGTGCCCCCGGCGCGGCACATGCATCAGCAGGCCCTCCCGGGCCAGCTGCTTCACGGCCTCCCGGACGGGCGCCTGGCTGACCCCGAGCCGCCGCGCGATCTCGGACTCGACCACACGGTCGCCGGGGGCGAGGTCGCCGTCGACGACGGCCTGCCGCAGCAGCTCGTACACCTGATCGGAGATCAGGGCCTTGCGGAACCGGTCCTTGTTGGTGGCCAGTGTCGAGACAAATCCCGCCGACGCGTTCGCTGCCATGAATTCCCATTCCTGCGTAGGGGAAGGTCAGTTGGGACACTGTACGCGCTCATCGCCTATCGATGGAATACGCGCGCCTTTCCCCACTGCTTCCCCAGCCATTCCAGTTTGACGACTTCATGGGCGGGGCCGCCGCCCTCGTGATCATTGAACGGGTACGCCCGTATCTCTTTGTCGGCCTGATCCACATTCCGCAGCGCACCGTAATGGTTGAACGCGGCGTACACGGTGGAGGGCGGGCAGATATGGTCCATGAGCCCTACGGAGAACAGCGTAGGGGCGTCCGCCCGTCGCGCGAGGCTCACCGCATCGAAATAGGCCAGAGTGCGGCCGACGGTCGCCGCGTGCTCGCGGTGCGACTTCACGAACCGGGCGACCTCGACGTACGGCGGCATGTCGGTGATCGTCGTGGCGCGCCCGAAGTGGCACAGGAACGGCACGTCGGGCATGGCGGCGACCAGGCCGGGGACGAGTCCCGCCGCCGCGAGCGCGATGCCGCCGCCCTGGCTGGTGCCGGTGACCACGACGCGGTCGGGGTCGACCTCCGGGTGGCTGCGGGCCGCCGCGACGGCCCGTACGGCGTCGGTGTACAGGCGCCGGTAGAAGTAGCGGCGCGGATCGAGCACACCCCGGGTGAGGAAGCCCGGAGCCGCGATGTCCCCGGACGCCGGGTCCGGGTCGGGCGTCTCGGCGCCCTGGCCGCGCGTGTCCATGATGAAGTGCGCGTACCCGGCGTCCGCCCACAGCCGCTTCTCGTGCGGGGCCCCGCGGCCGCTGTTGTAGCCGAGGTACTCCACGACGGCGGGCAGCGGCCCGGTACGGGTCACCGGCAGTTGCAGCCAGCCGCGGACGGGGTGTCCGCCGTATCCGGCGAAGGTGACGTCGAACGTCTCGATGGTGGCCAGACCGTTGTGCACGGGGGTCCACGTGACGGCGAGGTCGTACGGGTCCTGCTCGGCGAGTGTCTCCTGCCAGAACGCGTCGAAGTCCGCGGGTTCGGGAAGGTCGGGGCGGTACTTCTCCAGCTCGTCGAGGGGCAGGTCGAAGAGAGCCATGTCGAAAACTCCGCGTCGGTCGGGCCGGCGGGCCGGCTGCGGGCCACTCTGATCGCCTATCGATCATCGAGAGAATCGAATCAGGGTGCCGTCAAGGCTGTCAACCGCGCAGCCGGTACACACGCCTTGCGGTGTCCTGCGCGAGGTGACGGGTCTGGGCGGGGGTGAGATGGCCGAGGCCCGTGCGTGACGCGGCAAGCGAGTCGGCGCGGGTGCCGCGCGTCAGACAGACGGGCCAGTCGGATGCCAGCAGGCAGCGTTCCGGACCGATGGTGTCGACCACATGCCCGACCAGACGGGCCAGTTGACGGCCGGGAACCCCGTGCTGCTGGGTGAGCAGACCGGAGATCTTCACCACGACGTTGCCGGCTTCCGCGGCTCGTTCGAGATCGGCGCACCACTCCCGCGGTTCACCGGTGCCGAGTCGCGGTGGGTTTCCCAAGTGGTCCACGACCACGCTCAGGTCGGGGTGTCGTTCGGCCACCTCGACGGCTGTGCGCAACGCCCGCTGATAAAGGTTGAGTTCGAGTGCGAGGCCGGTCTCGGCCAGCACTGGGACCAGATCCCGGGCAGACACGGGGGTGGCCGCCCAGTCCCGGCCGCCGATGCGCATGGCGTTGGGCCGGGTGTCGCCGAATTCGCCCAGGAGGGCACGGAACGCACCGGGCCCTGAGTCGCCATGGACATGAAGGTTGCCCACGTAGCCGGCGATCAGATCCGGTCGCTGGATGCGCAGTTGACGCAGGGCCTGCGTCTCTCCGGCATCGCCGCGGGACGCCTCCACGAGGATCGCACCGGCCAGGCCGAGTCCTGCCCCGGACGCCTCCAGATCGCCTTCGGTGTAGGCGCGGTGCAGTGGCGTTCCGGGGCGGATCCACGGGAACCCCTGGGCCGGGTCCCACACGTGGACGTGGCAGTCGATCACGATCGTCCTCCTCGCATCGGCGGTGTCCGGCGTCTTGACACCTCGGCCGCGTGCCGGTGAGTCTAGCCATCGGCTATCGATGGGCGATTATCTGATCCCGATGGTCCTGATGTCGTTTCGAGGGCGGGAGTCATGGATGCGCGGGGTCGACAGATCGAGCGGATTGCCGTCGGCGCACGGACCGGTGCTGCACGCGGTCCGGCCGGTTACCGGGGTTCCCCGGTGGGCACTGCTCGAAAGGGAGTTGTTCGCCGCGCTGGACAAGGCCTGGCGGCTGTTCTCCGACCGCTACACCGAGAGTGACGGGCGGCTCGTCTTCCGGGACCGGCTCGGGGTCGGGCTCGACGGCCGTGACGGGGTCGACGACTTCTACGAGCCGTTCTTCAACTGGCCGACCCTGTATCTCCTCGGCGGCAGCGCCGACCTGCTGCCGGCGGCACGCCGTCACTGGCGCGGAGTGACGGCTCAGCTCACCGAGATGGGCATGCTGGTCGACGGATACGAGCGCGGCTACGACTGGTTCCACCAGGGCGAGGGGATGCTGCTCTTCTACGGCCTGTGCCTGGCCGACCCGGGCGATCCCGAACTGCGCGCACTGGCCACGCGGTTCGCCGACCTGTACCTCCCGGACGGACCGAACTTCGACCCCGTCCATCGCATCGTGCGCGCCCCGCACAACGGCGCCGTCGGCCCGCGCTGGGGCTTCGCGGACGAGGACGCGTACTTCCCCTGGAGCCTGGCACTCCGCCCGTACGGCCTGCCGCTGGACGGCATCGAGGGCGTCACACACTTCGACGACTTGGCCTCCGACCCGGAACGGGCGCGCGCGTACGGCCGGGCGATGTGGGAGCGGATGGGGCGCGGCGACACTCTGGTGAACCTGGCCGCCACCGGGCTGGCCGCCAACGCGTCACTGCTCACCGGGGACAGCCGCTACGCCGACTGGGTCGCCGCGTACACCGGCGCCTGGCAGGAGAGGCTGACCGGGCGTGACGTGCTGCCGGACAACGTGGCACTCGACGGAACCGTCGGCGGCCACCTGGAGGGACGCTGGTACGGCGGGCACTACGGCTGGTCCTGGCCGCACGGCCTGTCCTCGGTTGCCTCCGGCGCGCTCGTCGGCGCCACCAACGCGGCGTTCCTGACCGGTCAGCGCGGCTATCTGGACCTGGCCCGCAACCCGCTGGACGCGGTACTCCGGCAGGCCGAGCAGCGCCGGCCGGAGGAGCGGGGGACACTGGGTGAGCGCTGGGAGCCGCATCTACGGGCCATGACCGCCGAGCGGACCCTGATGGTGCCGCAGCGGCACAACGACTCCGGCTGGTTCGACTACACCGTCATGCCCACCCAGCTCCCCATGGCTCTCTGGCACTTCAGCCGCGAGGAGTCCGACCGGGAACGTCTGGAGCTGCTGCGGGCAGGGGCCGGCTGGGACTGGTCGGCCGTGCACACGCAGCGCATCAAGGACGAGGCGGGACACGAGGAGCCCTGGTACGAATTCCTCCAGGGCCGGAATCCGGGCTTCCCCGAGCAGATGCTGCGCTCCGCCCTGGAGTCCAGCGCGGAGCGGGTCGCGGCGATCGAGAACGATCCGCTGGACCCGGCCATCGGCCCCGACGCGCTGGGCATCCACCACTGGCAGCACCTCAACCCGGTGGTCACCGAGGCCCTGCTCCAGCTGACGACCGGCTCACCGCAGATCCTCTACAACGGCGGCCTCACCCACCTGCATCTGCGCTACCACGACGCTGTGGAGCGCCGCCCGGGGCTGCCGTCGGACACCGCCGCCCTGGTCACGGACATCCGGCCCGGGAACACGGTGGTCGAACTGGTGAACTCGGGCGCGTCGGCGCGGTCGGTGCTGGTGCAGGCCGGCGCGTTCGCCGAGCACCTGATCAGAACTGCGGCCGTGGACGCGGCGGCCCCGGTTCCGGTCGACGGGCCGTACTGCCGCGTCCAACTCCCGGCCGCGACCCGCGTCCGGCTGACCCTGACGATGTCCCTGCGCGGCGCCCGTGCGGCCTGCGCGTCCCCCTGGGAGACGGTGTGAGTGACACGGACAGCGTGACCGGGACGTTCTTCCCGGCAGAGCGGGCGGCGACCCGGCTGCCCTTCGGGCTGCCCCGGCTCGGTATCGGCACCGCACCGCTCGGCGGCCTGTTCACTGAAGTGAGCGAGGACGAGGCGGCACGGACGCTGCGCGCGGCCGGCGACGCCGGGATCCGCTACTTCGACACCGCGCCCCGCTACGGACACGGCCTCGCGGAGGCACGGCTCGGCCGGCTCCTCGGACCCGCCGGTGTGAGCGACCCGCTGATCTCGACGAAGACCGGATGGCTCCTGCGGCCCCGGCCCGACGGGTCCCCGGGCGAGGTCGTCCCCGACTGGTCGGAGCGCGGCATCCGTGCCTCCGTGGAGTCGAGCCTGGCCCGGCTCGGCCGCTCACATATCGACATCCTCTATCTGCACGACCCGGACGACTTCCCCGACGAGGTGCGTCGTACCGCGTATCCGGCGGTACGACGGCTGCGCGAGGAGGGGCTGGTGCGGGCCATTGGCTTCGGCATGAACCACAGCGCCCCGATGGCCGCCCATGTCGCGGAGTTCGAGATCGACGTGGTGCTGATCGCGGGCCGGTTCACCCTCCTCGACCACGAGGCGCTGGACGCGCTACTGCCTCTGTGCGCGAGGACCGGCACCGCGGTGGTCGTGGGCGGAGTCTTCAACACGGGGCTGCTCGCCGACCCCTCCCCCGGTGCCATGTTCAACTACCGTCCGGTGCCCGGTCGGACGCTCGCGCGGGCGCGCCGCTGCCACGAGCTGTGCGCCGCCCACGGTGTGCCGCTGACGGCGGCCGCCGTGCAGTTCCCGGCCCTCCACCCGGCGGTCACCTCGGTGGTCCTCGGCTGCCGCTCCGCCGCCGAGGTCACGGCCAACGCGGCCGCGGCGCGCTTCCCCGTACCCCGCGAGCTGTGGCGGAGTCTGGCCGACGAGGGCTTCGTCCCGCGCGAGCTGGTCCCGTAGCGTACGGCGCACCGCGCTGCGCAGCGGATCCGGTGCGAGCGGGCCGCCGGGCACGGTCAGGTCTGCTGGACCGGCTCGTACACGTCGGAGTGGAGTCCGAAGGTCCAGGCGACGCCCTCCCTCGCCGTCCTGGTCCCGGGCGGCACGCGGAGCCAGTACGTGCGGTGGGTGCCGTCCGGCTCGGGCGTCGAGTTGACCACCTCGACCATGACGACGTCCTCGTCACCGGAGAGCGCGATCCGCCAGAGGACGCCCGTCTCGTCGCGGTGGACCGGTTCGGCGCCCGACTCGGTGAGATAGCGGTCGTAGCCGTAGTACTCCAGCATCACGCGGCGCAGTTCCGCGTTCTCCTCGGAGCGGATGCGCTCCGGGGTCAGCGCGGCCAGACCGTCCAGGAACTCCGAGGGCACGGGCATGCCGCGCCAGGCGTGGAGCGCGAAGCCGTCCGGGTAGGACAGCGCCGGTCCGTCGCCCCGGTCGAGGCGGCCCGCCTCGTCGCGGTGCAGGGCCTCCGGACGCTCGCAGATCACCACGGCCCGCTCGTAGGGCCACCACCAGCCCGCGTTCCGCGCCACCGCCGCCAGCCCGTCGAGCCTGTCGCCCCGGCCCTCGAACGCGGCGAGCCACGCCGCGTCGTGCTGCCCGAGGACCGCGTCGAGCAGGACCAGACGCACCCGGGACCCGGCCTCCGCGTCCTCACCGGCGAGGTCGGCGACCACCCCGGCCCGTATCCGCTCGGCGAGGCCCGCCGTGGTCTCCCAGAGCTGGGCGCCGGTGGCCGACCAGAGGGCGGACCAGCCGGCCGGGCCCAACGCGTCGTACACCCGGCGCCGTTCCTCCGCCCACGGACGGGTGCGCACCTCGTCGCGCACGGAGCGCCCCGGGCCGGTCAGCTTCCCGACGGCCTCCACGGCCTCCCTGGGCGAGCCGGCCCAGACGAACTCCTCCGGCTCGGCGAGCCCCGCGACGCGGTAGGCGAGCCGCACCCCGTCCTCGGCGGCCGCCCGGTCCGCCGCGCCCGTCGCCGCCGCCACGGCCCGCCAAGAGTCCACGTACTGCATCGGTTTCCCCGTCCCCTGTTTCCGCTGTTTCCGCTGTTCCGCTGTGATTGCCTGATCCCGCACCGTGCGGTCCCGCCGCCGCTCAGTCGGCGACGACGCGGACCGCACCCGGCGCGTACTCCCGCTGGCGCACCACGCGGAACCAGCCCTGGGGCAGCGGGATCGTCGCGTGCTCCTCGTGGACCACGCGCCCGCCCTCGGGGAGGTGGAGCAGCATCGGGCCGAAGACCCCGCCCTCCCGGATCAGCCGGCCGGGCCCCGGCACGGCGTGCGCGTGGCCGGTCACCTCGCCGAGCGCGAGCACCAGCCGGCCCCGCGCGTCGCGCAGTTCGCCCGCCGCCTCCAGGAGGTGCGCGGGCACCGCCGACTCCTCCAGTGGCACGATCAGTACATCGCCCTGCCGGTACACGGGCCTCTCCCCTCCGCGGCGGCACCCGGTGTGCCGGCCACAACGAAAACGCTACGGCGGGGGTCTGACAATCGGCCGTCGAGCCGCCCCGGGCGGGGCCGGTCGCCGCCTTGTCAGTGGGCCTTGATAGACCTTGCGGACATCAACCGCCGCCGTCATCAGGAGCTCTGGGCATGTCCGTGGACCACCTGCACGAGTTGCTCGGCCTTCCGGCCGTCGATTTCCAGTCCGGCACGGACGGCGGCCCCCGGCCCGCCGCCGACGCCGCCGCCTGGCGGGTGTCGATCGACGCCTACGAGGACGAGGGCACCTGGGAGGAGGAGTTCGACGCCTTCCTGGCGGAGGTCGATCCGGCGGGCGTCCGGGCCCTGATCATCGGGCAGTGGGGCGAGTCGTACGAGGAGAAGTCCTCGTATCCGATCGGTCTCGTCATCGCGGCCGCGGACCGGCTGACGTCGCTGGAGGCGGTGTTCGTCGGGGATCTGACGATGGAGGAGGCGGAGATCTCCTGGATCGAGCAGAGCGACGTCACGGCGCTGCTCGACGCCTTCCCCGCGCTGGTGGAGCTGGGTGTGCGCGGCGGCTCCGAGCTGGTGTTCCCGGCCGCGAAGCACGAGCGGCTGCGATCGCTGACCATCGAGACGGGCGGGCTGCCGCGCGAGGTGGTGCGCGGTGTCCTGGAGAGCGAACTGCCCGCGCTGGAGCGGCTGGACCTGTGGCTCGGTGTCTCGGCCTACGGCGGCGACGCGGACGTGTCGGACCTGGCACCGCTGCTCGCCGGGACGCGCTTCCCCGCCCTGCACCACCTCGGCCTGCGCAACAGCGAGATCCAGAACGAGATCGCGGCGGCCGTCGCCTCGGCACCGCTGGTGGCCCGGCTGCGCACCCTGGACCTGTCCTGCGGCACGCTCGGCGACGAGGGGGCGGCCGCCCTGCTGGAGGGTCAGCCGCTGACCCATCTCGACGCGCTGGACCTGCACCACCACTTCCTCACCGAGGCGATGGAGCAGCGCGTCACCGAGGCGCTGGCGCCGCACGGGGTGCGGGTGGACCTCTCGGAGCGCTGCGAGCCGTGGGACAACCGTGGCCCGGCGGGCCGGTACGTGACGGTGTCGGAGTGACGGCGCGATGATCGACATCGATCACCCCTGCTCCTTCCATCACCTGCCCGTGTTCACCCTGCCGGAACCGGGCGACGACCGCCCGCTGCCGGCGGCGGACTCCACGGCCTGGCGGCTGGACTGCGGCTGGGAGGAGCAGGAGTTCGCCACTCTCTGGCGGCACTTCCTGGAGACGGTCGAACCGGCACAGGTCCGTGCCCTGGTCATCGGCCCCTGGTGGCACGGCGACTACAGTTCCCTGGCCCCCGTGGTGGAGCTCATCACCTCGGACGCGGCCCGCTTCCCGGCGCTGCGCGCCCTGTTCCTCGCCGATGTCGTGGGCGAGGAATGCGAGGTGTCGTGGCTCCGGATGTGCGACATCACACCGGTGCTCCAGGCGTTCCCGCACCTGGAGGAGCTGGTGGTACGCGGCGGTGGCAGCGGGCTGGGCCAGGAGACGCTGGAGCTCGCGCCGGTGCGGCACGAGGCGCTGAGGTCCCTGCGTTTCGAGTCCGGCGGTCTGCCGGGCCATGTGGTGCGCGCGGTCGGCGCCTGCGAACTCCCGGCGCTGGAGCGGCTGGAGCTGTGGCTCGGCTCCCAGTGGTACGCGGGCGACGCCACGGTGGCGGACTTGGCCCCGCTGCTGTCCGGGGGCGGTTTTCCCCGGCTGCGCCACCTCGGGATCCAGAACAGTGAGATCCAGGACGAGATCGCCGCGGCGGTCGCCTCCGCCCCGGTCGTCGCGCAACTGGACTTCCTGGCGCTCTCGATGGGCACACTCAGCGACGTGGGGGGCCTCGCCCTCCTCGAAGGCCAGCCGCTCACCCATCTGGGCGGCCTGGACCTGCACCACCACTACCTCAGCGACGAGGTGGCGGAGCGCTTCAAGGAGCTGTCCGAGCGCCACGACGTCCACGTGGACCTCTCCGAGGCGGACTACTGGGACCCCAAGGATGACGAGCCCCGCTATGTCGCGGTCAGCGAGTAGCGGTCCGCCGCGCCTCGCGGTCGTCGGCAACCCGGGCAGCCGTCGCGTCTCCCTCTTCCAGGCCGCGGTGGCCGCCGCCGGCCTGCCCGAGGCGCGTACGGTCCCCTGGCTCGGCGTGCTGCGGGGCGGGGCGCGCTTCCGGCCCGTCGAGACCGTGCGCATCGAGTCACCGGGCGAGGACGCGGAGGTGGACCGGCTGCTGCGCGGAGTCGACGACCCGACGCGGGTGGAGGGTTCGGCCCTCTGGTACGCGCGGTTCACCGCCGCCGTACGCGAGGTGGCGCGCGCCGCCCGGGAAGCCGGCGCCCTCCTGCTCGACGGCCCGGCGGACATCGCGGCGCTCTTCGACAAGCGCCTGTGCCACGGGGTGCTGGACGCTGCCGGGGTGCCCGTCCCCGCCTCGCCGACCTCGGGACCGGCCGGGTCCCCCGTGCGCGGCTGGGACGACGTGCGGGACCTGATGGCCGCCCACCGCATGCCGCGGGTGTTCGTGAAGCCCGCGCACGGCTCGTCGGCCTCCGGTGTGCTGGCCGTCGAGACGGCCGGCGGGGGCCGGGTCCGGGCGGCCACCTCCGTCGAGCGGGACCCGGCCGGCCGGCTCTACAACTCGCTTCGGGTGCGCCGGTGCACGACGGAGCGCGAGGTCGCGGCGGTGATCGACGCGCTGGCGCCCGACGGGCTGCACATCGAGCGCTGGCTGCCCAAGGCCACCCAGCGCGGCCGGGCCGCCGACCTGCGCGTCGTCGTGGTCGCCGGCCGGGCCACGCACGCCGTGGTGCGTACCAGTGCTTCACCGATGACCAATCTGCACCTGGGCGGGGCGCGCGGCGACCTGGCCGGGGTGCGGGCGGCCGTCGAGGCGGCGGGAGGCAGTTGGGGCGAGGCCCTGGCGATCTGTGAGCGGGCCGCCGCCGCCTTCCCGGCCACCCTGTGCGTCGGCGTCGACCTGCTGCCCCTGGCCGGCTGGCGGCGCTTCGCCGTCGGCGAGGTCAACGCCTTCGGGGACCTGCTGCCGAACCTCACCGGCCTGCCCGGCAGCGGTGCCGAGGGCCTGGACACCTACGCGGCGCAGATCGCCGCCGTACTGGAACGAGCAAGGAACGACCGTGTCAGCACCACCCCCTGAGTACCGCTCCGAGCGCGTCTCCGAGCACGTCTCCGACCCCGATATGAGCGAGGTCGTGGGCAGCCACGACCTGCTGTTCGTCACTCTGGACACCCTGCGGTACGACGTCGCGGCCGAGCTGGCCGCCGCCGGGCGCATCCCGAATCTGGCCCGCCATCTGCCGGGCGGCGTCTGGGAGGAGCGGCACGCCCCGGGGAGCTTCACGTACGCCTCCCACCAGGCGATGTTCGCGGGATTCCTGCCCACCCCGGCCGCGCCCGGGCCGCATCCCCGGCTGTTCGCGGCCCGGTTCGCCGGCAGCGAGACGACGGCGGAGCGCACCTTCGTGTTCGACACCCCGGACCTGGTGTCGGGGCTCGCGAAGGAGGGGTACCGCACGGTGTGCGTCGGCGGTGTCGGCTTCTTCAACCTCCGGGGTCCGCTGGGTTCGGTGCTCCCCGGGATGTTCCAGGAGGCGCACTGGGAGCCGGAGTTCGGCGTGGCCTCGCCCACCTCGTTCGAGGCGCAGGTGACCCGCGCCGAGGAGGTGGTCGCCGCCCTGCCGCCGGGCCGGCCGCTCTTCCTCTTCGTCAACGTCTCCGCGCTCCACCAGCCGAACTGGTTCCACCGGCCCGGAGCGACCCGGGCCGCCGGTGACAGCCGCGCGACGCACGCCGCCGCCCTGGAGTACGTGGACGCCCACATCGGCCGGCTGTTCGCCGCCGTGAGCAGCCGCCGCCGCGCCTTCGCCATCGTCTGCTCCGACCACGGCACGGCCTACGGCGACGACGGCTACACCGGTCACCGGCTCGGCCACGAGTCCGTCTGGACCGTCCCGTACGCCCACTTCTTCCTGGAACCGGGGGCCGTCCGATGACCCTGACGCACACCGTCCGCCCGTACGAGAGCTATGTGTACGCCTACCCGCACAAGACGGCGTACCGCCCGCTCGCCGAGCAGCCCGGCGGGCGGCCGGCGCTGCACGAGCTGTGGGCGGGGGAACGCAAGGACGCGCTCTCCCTCTATCTGCACATCCCGTTCTGCGAGGTCCGCTGCGGCTTCTGCAACCTCTTCACCCGGATCGGCGCTCCCGGCGAGCTGGCCGCACGCTATCTGGACGCGCTGGACCGGCAGGCGGGCGCCGTGCGGGAGGCGCTGGGCGACGCGGAGCCGGTACGGTTCGCGGCGGCGGCGTTCGGCGGGGGCACGCCCACCTTTCTGACGGCGGGCGAGCTGGAGCGGCTGTGCGACATCGCGGAGAAGCGGATGGGCGCCGATCTGCGGTCCGTTCCGCTGTCCGTGGAGACGTCACCGTCCACCGCGACGGCCGACCGGCTGGCCGTGCTCGCCGAGCGGGGCGCGACCCGGATCAGCATCGGGGTGCAGTCCTTCGTGGAGGCCGAGGCGCGCGCGGCGGTGCGCCCGCAGCACGCGGCCGACGTGGAGCAGGCGCTCGGGCGCATCCGGGACACCTCCATACCCGTGCTCAACATCGATCTGATCTACGGGATAGACGGCCAGACCGAGCGCACCTGGCAGACCTCGCTGGACGCCGCGCTGCGCTGGCGGCCGGAGGAGCTGTACCTCTACCCGCTCTACAAGCGACCGCTGACCCCGCTGGGCCGGCTGTCGAGGAGCGAGGCCGACGCCGCCTGGGACGAGCAGCGCCTGCGCCTGTACCGGGCCGGCCGCGATCACCTCCTGGCCCACGGCTACGAGCAGGTGTCGATGCGGATGTTCCGCCGCGCCGACGCCCCGCGCGCGGACGGGCCCGACGACTACGCCTGCCAGACGGACGGCATGATCGGCCTGGGCTGCGGCGCCCGTTCCTACACCTCGCGGCTGCACTACTCCTTCGACTACGCGGTCCGGACGAACGAGGTCCGGGGCATCATCGACGCCTACACGGCCACCGAGGACTTCTCCCGCGCCGAGGTCGGGCGGTACACCGAGGGGGACGAGGCGCGCCGCCGCCATCTCCTCCAGTCGGTGCTCCAGGCGCAGGGCATGCCCGTGGCGGAGTACCGCGAGCGGTTCGGCAGCTCGCCGTACGAGGACTTCCCGGAGGAGCTGGCCCGGTTCGGGGCCCGGGGCTGGCTCGACGGCGGGGCCCCGGCCGAGGGGCTGCTGCGGCTGTCGCCGGAAGGGCTGGCGTACTCCGACGCGCTGGGCCCGGAGCTCTTCTCCCCCGCCGTACGGGCCGCGATGGCCGCGTACGAGCTGAAGTGAGTCACCCGTGGACCTGACCATTCTCTACCGGGGGCCGCTCGCCTCCTGCGACTACGACTGTCCGTACTGCCCGTTCGCCAAGCGGCGCGACACCCCGGAGCAGCTGCGGGCGGACCGGGCGGCGCTCGAACGGTTCACCGCGTGGGCCGCGGCGCAGACCGGTGACCGGATCTCGGTGCTGTTCACGCCGTGGGGCGAGGGCCTGGTGCGCTCCTGGTACCGCCGGGCGATCGTGGAGCTGGCGGGCCTCCCGCATGTACGCCGCGTCGCGATCCAGACGAATCTGAGCGGCCGGACGCGGTGGCTGGCCGAGGCGCCAAAGGCGGCCCGCGAGCGGATCGCGCTCTGGTGCACGTACCACCCGGGGCAGACGCCGTACGAGCGTTTTCTCGGCCGGTGCGCGGAGCTGAGGGAACTCGGGGTCCGGCACAGTGTGGGTGTCGTGGGGTTCGACGCCCATCTCGGCGAGGCGCGGCGGCTGCGCGCGGCGCTCGCGGACGAGGTGTACCTCTGGGTCAACGCCGCCGAGGGGCACACCTACACGGACGAGGAGGCGGAGCGGTGGACGGCGATCGACCCGCTGTTCCCGTACAGCCGCCATCCGCACCGCTCGGCGGGCCTGCCCTGCCGGACCGGTGAGTCGGTGATCTCGGTGGACGGGGACGGCACGGTGCGCCGCTGCCACTTCGTCCGGGCGGAGCTGGGCAATCTGTACGACGGCAGCTATCGGCGGGCGCTCGGGCCACGGGCCTGCCCGCTCGCCGTCTGCGACTGCCACATCGGCTACGTGCACCTGGAGACGCTGCCGCTGTACGACGTCTTCGCGGGCGGGGTCCTGGAGCGGATACCGGCGGCGCTGACGCTGTCCCCGGTCGCCGCGACGCGGTCGCGGGGCGACTGAGGACAGCGGAGGGGTTGGTCAGAGCGGCAGCAGGTCCGGCCGCTTCGGCACGACGTGGTCCCCGGAGGACTCGCCGCGCAGCCGCCGCCCGATCCACGGGACCAGGTATTCGCGCGCCCAGTGGATGTCGTCGCGGCGGATCTCCAGCGTGCCGCGCGGGGGCTGCGGCGGCCACGGCTGGTCCGGGTCGGCCGGCACGTCGAGGCCGAGGACCTGGGCGGCGCGGAGCGCGACCCGGGTGTGACCCTCGGGCGACAGGTGGAGCCGGTCGCCGTCCCAGGCGCGCCGGTCCTGCACCGAGCGCAGCGACCAGAGGTCGAGGACCGGGCAGTCGTAGCGGTCGGCGATGGCCCGGACGTGGGCGGTGTAGGTGGCGATCTTGCCGCGCAGATGGCGCAGCACGGGGATGCCACGGGTGTCGAAGCCGGTGGTGACCATGACGGTGCCGACCGACCGCGTGAGGTCGGCGACCGCCCGCTCGAAGCGTTCGGCCACGTCGTCCGGGTCGGTGCCCGGCCGGATGATGTCGTTGCCGCCTGCGCAGAAGCTCACCAGATCGGGGGCGAGCTCCTTGGCGCGGGGCACCTGCTCCTCGACTATCTGGTCGAGGAGGCGTCCTCGTACGGCGAGATTGGCGTACCGGAAGTTCCCGTGCGCGGGAACGGGTGGGCTCACGAGGCCCGTCGGTGTGCCGGGCTCGGGAAGCCGGTCCGCGAGGAGTACCGCGAGCCGGTCGGCCCAGCCGACGAATGTTCCGTCCGGGCCGGTGTCGCCGACTCCCTCGGTGAAGCTGTCGCCAATCGCCGCGTACGACCCGATGGCGCCCTGTCGGTCGATGACGCCCTGTTGGATGTTGTTCGAATCGTCTGCCACAAACGCATATCCTGCACCCCGGAATGTGACCTACGCGACCGTAATAAGGGGTTGACGGGGGGTGAGATAAACCACCCGGTCAGTTTTCGGTAAAGAGGGAATAAGAAGAGGGACGGAGCGCTGCGGCGCTCCGTCCCTCTTCGTTGTTCAGTGACCCGGATCACCGGGCCGGTACCACGTGGATCAGACGTAGATCCCGTGGGACGCCAGGTAGGCGATCGGGTCGATGTCCGAGCCGTACTCCGGGCCGGTGCGGACCTCGAAGTGGAGGTGCGGGCCGGTGGCGTTGCCGGTGGAGCCGGAGAGGCCGACCTGCTGGCCCGCGGTCACGGTCTGGCCCGCCGAGACGGAGAGCGAGGACATGTGGCCGTACTGGGAGTAGTGGCCGTCGGCGTGCTTGATGACGACCTGGTTGCCGTAGGCGCCGCCCCAGCCCGCGGTGACGACGGTGCCGGAGGTTATCGCCTTCACGCTGGTGCCGGTGGAGACGGGGAAGTCGATGCCGGTGTGGCTGCCGCTGGACCAGTTGGCACCGGAGGCGCGGTAGGCGGTGGTGTGGTTGCCCGGGACCGGGTGGACGTAGCCGGAGGCGTTGTCCTGGGCGGCCGGGGCCTCGGTCTTGGCCTCGGCCTGAGCCTCGGTCTTCGTCTCGACCTTGGGGGCGGCCTTGGGGGCGGCCTTCGTCTCGGTCTTCTCCGCCGTCTTGGCGGGGGCCTCGGACGGAGTGGCGGCGGCCGGGGCCGCCTTGGCGCCGAGGGTCAGCTTCATGCCCGGGAAGATCAGGCTCGGGTTCTCGCCGACGACCTCGCGGTTGTCCTGGTACAGCTTCTGCCAGCCGCCCTTGAGGTGGTGCTGGGCCGCGATCTTCGACAGGTAGTCGCCGGAGACCACGGAGTAGGTGGTGGTGCCGGTGCTCTTCGCGGGCTTGGCCGGGGCGGTGTGCGCGGCGGCCGACGTCGACGCGGCCGGGGCGGACTGCTCCGCGGCGTGGGCGCCGGTGGCGCCGAGCAGCGGAAGCGCGATGACGGCGCCGCCGGCGCTCGCGGCGACGACGCCGCGGGCGATGGCGCTGGACTTGGGACGGCGGTGCTTACCCGAGTTGGGCATGAAGAATTTCCTCTCCGGCGCCTGCGAGGTGAGCTGTCGGGTTCGGGCTGGAGATGCCCGGCCGCGTCTGGCGCGACTTCACCCCTAGCCGTCCGGTCGTCCCGGTCGGCGGCTTACCTGGTTCCCCCGCTCCTGCCACACGGTGAGTGGATGCGAATTCCGGACGGCGGCAGGATTGGGCGTTCCATCCGGATGGACATGGAACGTAAGCGAGCCGGGACGACGGAAACAAGCCACGGGATCGGCACCGGATTCCGCTGCGGAATTGCGGTCCGGAATTCCGGTCACACTCCGTGGATTACGGATCTTGGCTTTCCGCGCGGCGCGGGGACTACCCAGCCGGGGCGCCACCACACACCGTCACGGATATGATCCCGCTCACCAGCAAGTGATCATCTCCCACGCAACCGGGGCAGTTTGGACATAGCGCGTCAATACGGACACACCATGGCCATCGTCGCGGCGCAGCGGTTCCGAACCGTGGT